>JBAXER010000008.1:0-59779 GCA_037140375.1 Actinomycetota bacterium | reverse complement strand
GCCTTCTTCGCGACAGGCGCCGCTTTCTTCGCTACTGGAGCGACTTTCTTCGCGACAGGCGCCGCTTTCTTTGGCGCAGGCGCCGCTTGCTTCTTCACGGGAACAACTTTCTTGGCCACTGGGGCGGCCTTCTTCGCGACAGGTGCCGCTTTCTTGGCCACGGGGGTGACCTTCTTCGCGACAGGTGCCGCCTTCTTCGCGACAGGTGCCGCTTTCTTGGCCACGGGGGTGGCCTTCTTCGCTACGGGAGCGGCTTTTTTTGGCGCAGGCGCCGCTTGCTTTGCAGCACCCGCTGACTTCTTCACTGGAGCGACAACCTTCTTGGCCATTTGACCTCCCGATCGACTACAACTGCCGGAGCGTAGGCCGTATACGACCCATCGCCAACGGCCTTTGTCACTTTGGTGGAAAGTATGCTTGCAGAACTTCGAGCACTTCTGATGCATACATGCCAGATATCAGCACCCGCTTGCGCCGCGACACCCCGCCCGAAAGCAACTGCACTCGACGTGGCGGCACGTTGAACAGCGTGGCAACAAGCTGAATTACCGCCTCATTCGCCTCACCATCACGCGCCACGGCGGCCACGCTCAGCTTGAGGGCGTCACCATGAAAGCCAACAGCAGCCGTGCGTTTCGCACCCGGCTGCACGTGCACCATCAGGGCAGCGCCACCCTCGACATCGCTGACCATATCGATATGGGCTACGCCTTTGTCACACGAACCAGAGCTGGCTCGCCATCGAGTTCACCAGCAAGTTCTTGCGACGCCGCATCGGCGCCCCAGGTGAGCGACACCGCAAGTGTCTCGGCGCACATGAACGCAACGTGCGGCTCGAGGGCTTCGATGATTCGCGGCGATGTCCACACGCTGAGCTCGATGCGATCGCTCACTTCGAGACCGGCGTCGCGGCGCGCTTGCTGCACAAGGCGCACGAGGTCTCGCGCTGTGCCCTCGGCAACCAGCTCGGGCGTGAGCTCGCAGTCGAGCACCACCACTCCCCTGCCACCGGCGAGCACCGTGCTCGCGCCGCCTTCGGTGGCGACAAGCTTGAGCGAAAATTCGCCCGGCTCGAGTACGAATCCAGCAGCCACGATGTTGTCGCCGTCGTGATGCCAATCGCCGGTCTTTACCGCCTTGATCACCTGCTGAGTCTGACCACCAAGCCGCGGGCCAAGCGCCGCAGGAACAACCTGCAACACACTCGTAGCAACTGATGCGACATCGGTGGCCAACACAACCTGCTTCACGTTGACCTCATCGGCGATGAGCTCGATGAAGTCGGCAAAGTCGGCACTGGTTGGGTCGGCAATTGTGAGCGTGGCCAACGGCTGGCGCACACGACGACCATGCGCCTTACGCACGCTGAGGGTTGCCGAGCAAACATCGCGAACGCGATCCATGACATCGACAAGCGCTGGATCAGATGGCAACAACGACGCGTCGGGCCAATCCTGAAGATGCACACTGCGTTCGCCGGTGAGACCTTGGAAGATGGCTTCGCTGGTCAGCGGAAGCAGTGGCGCCACAACTGTGCACACAACGCTCAGCACCGTGTGCAACGTGTTCAGTGCCTCTTGATCGCCTGCCCAGAATCGATCACGACTACGGCGGATGTACCAGTTGGTGAGCGCATCAAGGAAGGTACGCACGTCGCTGCAAGCGAGATACAGATCGTACGAATCCATGTCGGCAGTGACTGAGTCGACCAAGGCACGGGTCTTAGCCAGCACGTACCGATCGATCACGTTGGTCGACGACGTATCGAACACGCCGGTCTTGTTCTCGGCGTTGGCATACAGCGTGAGGAAGTACCAGCTGTTCCACAACGGCAGGATCACCTGACGGATGGACTCGCGAATGCCGCTCTCAGACACCGGCGAGTCGCCACCGCGCAGCACCGCGGCCGACAGCAACGACCAACGCATCGCGTCGGCGCCGTATGTCTCGAACACATTCCACGGATCGGGATAGTTGCGCAAGCTCTTCGACATCTTCTGGCCGTCGTCACCAAGCAAGATGCCGTGACTCACGCAATTCTTAAACGCAGGCCGATCGAACAACGCCGTAGCCAGGACGTGCAGTGTGTAGAACCATCCGCGGGTCTGGTTGATGTATTCGACGATGAAGTCACCTGGGTAATGCGACTCGAACCATTCACGATTCTCGAATGGATAGTGCACCTGAGCGAACGGCATCGAGCCGCTCTCGAACCAGCAGTCGAGCACCTCTGGCACGCGGCGCATCATCGAGCGACCCGTTGGATCGTCGGGGTTGGGTCGAACAAGATTGTCGACAGCGGGGCGATGCAGGTCGGTGACCTCTACGCCAAAGTCGCGCTGCATCTCGGCCAAGCTGCCGTAGACGTCCATGCGCGGGTATTCGGGGTCATCGCTCTTCCACACCGGAATCGGCGAACCCCAGAATCGGTTGCGACTGATGCTCCAGTCGCGCGCATTTGCGAGCCACTTGCCGAACGAGCCATCTTTGATGTGACCGGGAACCCAATGGATCTGTTGGTTCAGTTCGACCATGCGATCTTTGATTGCTGTGACCTCAACAAACCACGACGAGATCGCGCGGTAGACCAATGGCTGCGCGCAGCGCCAGCAATGCGGATAGCTGTGGTCATAGCTCTCGTGACGCAAGACGATGCCACGAGCCTTCAGCTCGCGAATGACTAATGGGTTGGCATCAAAGACATGCTCGCCCACCCACGGCGCCACCTCGGCCGTATACCGGCCGTGCTCGTCCATCGGGCACAACGTGGGTATGCCAGCAGCGTTACAGGCGATCTGGTCGTCCTCGCCGAATCCAGGGGCCATATGCACGACACCGGTGCCGTCTTCGGTACTGACGAAATCGGCACCAAGCACCTGAAACGCATTCGGCGCGTCGGCGAAGAAATCGAACAATGGGGTGTAGCGCCGGCCAACCAGATCGGAGCCCAACAGCGTGCCCACGCGTGTGGCCTCGCCGATCTCGCGTTCGTACGCATCGAGACGCGACTCAGCGAGCACGTAACGGCGACCATCAGGATGCTGCATCACTGCGTATTCGATGTTTGGGCCCACGGCCAACGCAAGGTTGGCGGGCAGCGTCCACGGGGTGGTGGTCCATGCCAACACGTGCTCGCCAGTTTCGAGTTCGAACGCAACCGTCAGCGCCGGGTCTTGACGATCGCGGTAGACATCGTCCATGCGCGTCTCGGTGTTGCTGAGCGGAGTCTCGCAACGCCAGCAATACGCCAACACGCGGAAACCTTCGTAGACCAGACCCTTGTCGTGCAGTGTGCGGAACGCCCACATCACGCTTTCCATGTACGGCAGGTCGAGGGTCTTGTAGTCGTTGGCAAAGTCGACCCAGCGCGCCTGACGCCCCACATAGCGCTCCCACTCGCTGGTGTAGCGCAGCACACTGGTGCGGCAGACGTCGTTGAACTTGTCGATGCCGAACTCGGCGATCTCGGGGTGACCGCTGATGCCCAGTTCTTTTTCGGCCTCAACTTCGGCAGGCAAACCGTGACAGTCCCATCCGAAGCGACGCTCTACACGATGACCGCGCATCGTTTGATAACGCGGCACAGCATCTTTCACATAGCCGGTGAGCAGGTGCCCGTAGTGCGGCAAGCCGTTGGCAAAGGGAGGGCCATCGTAGAAAACGAACTCGTTATCGGTGAGCCCTGGTGAAGTTCCGGCCGGGCGCTGCTCGATGCTTGCCTCAAAGGTGCGGTCGGCTTCCCAGAAGGCCTGGATGCCCTGTTCGAGCAGCGGCAGATTCGGTTGCGATTCAACGTTGGGGTATGTCACGGCTTCTCCTGTAGACGACGATCTTCGTGTCGATCAGGGACGAGCCGACGCCCGCGGTGCCACCCTGCTTACTGTTGGCCTCAGCCAACAGCCGCTCTTCTGCGCCAGCAATAACGGGCTGGTCCCGTTCGGTTCTACTGACACACCACTCGGTGTGCGTTCTTCCGAAGGCTCAGAGGTGATGGCCTCGTCAACGCCGGTCGATGCAGACTACCGCCAGACAGCTGCAGTTGTGGGCAATAGGCGCTGCGTCAGCAGCGCATGTGCTCAGCCGGGGCGGCCGCTGCCGTCGGGCAAATCTTCGGCCGCAGCGAAGTGAACTCGCGGAATTGGCTGAGTGACGTCGTAGAGCTCTTGAGCATTGTCGGGCACCACCATGGGCAGCGGAGCATGCTCGGCACCTGCCAAGAGCGCTGCACGTGCTGGGTCTGGTGGCGTCATGCCCCACGCAGGAGTGCCATCAATGTCGACCGTGTCGCTACTGGCGTCGACATCATCGCCAGAATCGTGGGCATCAGCATTGTGATCGGCCACTGCTGAGATCAACGGTCGACGCAGATCGGCCAGACCGCCTGGCACCCGCGAGACAAGGTCGTTGAGCGCACTGGCGACATCGCGCAAACGCTCGCGCTGCGTAACGATGTGCTGCTCAAGATGTTCGACATCGCTGAGCAAGAAATCTCGGCGAGCAAGCATCGATGCGACTTCTTCGTCTACTCGCTTGAGTTCGCCTTCTGCAGCCTTGCGCGCATCGTGTTTGGCTTCGTCGAGCATGCGGTTGAGCGCACCCTGACCACTATCGACGAGAATCTGAGCCTCGGCCTTGGCACGAGTAATGATTTGTGCCGCTTCGATCTCGGCTTCACGAACCGTTGTGTCGGCCGTGCGCTGTGCGAGCAGCATCGCGCGGCTGATGCTGTCGGCCGCTTCATCGTGTGTGGGCCCGACTGGAACGACAGCTGGCTGGGCCGCAATTTCTTGCAGACGAGCGGTGGCCGCGCGAGCGCGAGCCTCCATTGCGGCAGCATGCTTTTGCATTGCCTCGAACGACACCGCAAGTTGTGCAAGGTACGTGCGAACCTCTTCGGGGTCGCAGCCCTTCTTGACGATCCTGAACGTGGTGCCGGAAACGGAATCGGGGCTTAGTTCCATGAGCAAATGCTACGTTGCGCGGAGCGGTTGAGCGAGCACATCTGCTAGTCGTCGTATCCGGGGTTTGAGCGTGACAGCGGCTTGAGCAAGTAGACGCCGCTGGCGACCTTCTCCATGCTGCCGTTGAGGCCGTAACACAGGCCGCTAGCGAAGTCGATGAGTCGACGAGAAACCTCGCGCTCAGTGCCTTCGAGGTTCATGATGACCGGCAGGCCCTCTTTGAAACGATCGGCAATTTCTTGGGCCTGATCGAAGCGGCGAGGCTTCACGGTTGCGGGCTCACCCGAGCCGGCCGCAATGGTGCGCACATTCGGTGTTGCCTGACGAGGGTTCGTGGGCCGTGGGTGCACGCCTGAGTCGTCGGATGGCTGCTGAGGACGGCGAGGCGCTGCGGACTCAGGGGTGTGCAGCGGAAAGCTCTGACGAGCTGCCGGTGCGCGCACGCCTTCGTCTTCGATGTCGCCGTAACCACCGCGTCCCGATCGACCGATTGGCTCTGGCTCGCGCTGAGCGCGTACTGGCCGTGCGGTCTCCATCGATTGGTCGTAGTCGTCGTACGCATCATCGGGGCCAAGGCCAAGGAAATCCATTGCCCGCTTCATGATTGACATTCGCAAATCCTCCTTCGCTGAGGTTATCTCATTCGGGTATGCGCGATCGTGGACGCTCGCCGAACAGCGCGCTTCCGATTCGCACGTGGGTCGCTCCGCACGCCAGAGCAATCTCGAGATCGTTGCTCATCCCCATCGATCGGCCAACAAGCCCGAGCTCATCGGCCATCTTGGAGAGCGACGCAAATGCCTCGGCGGTGAGCGCTTCATCGCCCGATGTGGGACCAACTGTCATCAACCCATCAACGCGCAAACCGAGCGAGCGGCAGTGCTCGACCAGCGACGTAACGCCCTCGGGAACGCATCCGCCCTTCGCCGACTCGGCGGTGGTGTTGACTTGAATGAACACCGTGGCGCCAGGTGCGCGCCGCGCAATTTCGTCGGCTAACGACACACGATCGACACTCTGCCAGACATCGACGAGATGGGCGATGGCTTTGACTTTGTTGGTTTGCAGCTGACCAATGAAGTGCACCTGAGGACGCACGCTGTCGGGCGGAATCAGCGCAAACTTGTCGCGTAGCTCTTGCGCATAGTTCTCGCCAATTGATGTGCATCCGGCAGCCACGGCGGCCGTAACGGCGTCGATGCCGAACCCTTTGGTGACAGCGATGAGTTCGACCGCACGCTCGCCGGCGGCGCGCTGAATGGACACGCGAATTGATTGCACTGCACGAGCTACTGCTTCAGGATCGACCGTGCTCACGCACTCGTTCCAGACATGGGGACTACTTCAAGAACGAAGGTACGTCGAAGTCATCGTCGTCGTCGCCGAGAGGGTCGGAGGCGGCGGGCGCAAAGAGGTCTTTGATGGTGGAGACCGGCTTGGCGCTGTCGACCGACTTCAGGTTGCCGCGAGCCGCCGATGGCGTATCCCAACGATCGAAGCCGGCAGCGATAACGGTGACCTTGATCTCGTCGCCCATTTCGTCGTCGATGACCGTACCGAAAATGATGTTGGCGTCTTGATGTGCAACGCCATGAATGATCTCGGCAGCTTCGTTCATCTCGAACAGACCCATGCTCGATGGGCCAGTGATGTTGAGCAGGATGCCACGAGCACCATCGATGGCGGCTTCGAGCAGTGGGCTGCTGATTGCTGCCTTCGCTGCGGTGACCGCACGGTTCTCACCGCTGGCCTGGCCGATACCCATCAATGCAGAACCGGCGTTCGCCAAGATCATCCGCACGTCGGCAAAGTCGGTGTTGATCAGGCCTGGCGTGGTGATGAGGTTGGTGATACCGGAGACACCTTGCAACAGCACTTCGTCGGCCATCTTGAACGCGTTGAGAACGCTGGTCTTTTCGTTGGCCACGGTGAGCAAGCGATCGTTGGGGATCACGATGAGCGTGTCGACTTTTTCTTTCAACTTCTGCACGCCCGCATCTGCTTGCACAGAGCGACGACGACCCTCGAACGCGAACGGACGTGTGACCACGCCGATGGTGAGAGCGCCCATGCGCTTGGCGATCTCGGCGATGATTGGTGCCGCACCGGTGCCGGTGCCGCCGCCTTCGCCAGCGGTGATGAACACCATGTCGGCGCCTTTGATCATCTCTTCGATTTCGTCGCTATGCGACTCGCCTGCGGCGCGGCCCACTTCGGGATCGCTGCCTGCACCGAGCCCACGCGTGAGTTCGCGCCCAATGTCGAGCTTGACATCGGCATCGCTCATCAACAGTGCTTGCGCATCTGTGTTGACAGCAATGAACTCAACGCCCTTGAGGCCTGCATCGATCATGCGGTTGACGGCGTTGACGCCACCTCCGCCCACACCGATGACCTTGATCATTGCGAGATAATTTTGCGGCGCGCCTGCCATCAGGGAACCTCCGACATCTGTTCGAACGATTGACATACCAGGGGAAGCCCTGCTACGGAATTTAACTTGTGCAATCCTGCCACGTTCGCATCCGCAAAACGGGGAGGGTGTTGGTGAATGCTCTTTAGCACTTGTGGCTAATGGGCGAGGTAGACACGTTGATGAGCGAGCATTGGTCAGAACCGGGCCGCTGCAAGAACGCTTCGAGTCGCGTCAACTTGTCGAGCAAGTCACTTGGGCTACCAAGAATGACCGTGGCACCTTCCTTGTCGGAGCCTGCTTTCCTGAAGATCAGCGACAGATCGCCGGTGTCGCCCACGTTGACTAACAAGGTGAGCGACCGCACCGTAGGGCTGAGTGCCTCGACCAGAGCAGCAGCGCGGGTGAACGCGATTCCGGCAGAGTTGCCAGCCTCAACATTGAGGCCCGAGCCACGGATGAGCATGAAATCGACAGGGCGCCCGGCGATCACGTCGACCACCACACCATCAGCGGCCATGATGCGAAAGCGGCCATCGGACCCGCCATACGTGGCAATCGGAACGCGCTCCACGAGCTCGATGGTGGCGTTGTGCGGAAAGTCAACCGAGACCCGGGCGCGCTGCACCCACGGGCTGAGTTCGAGCTTGCGCTCGATAGCGCGGGTATCGACCAAGAGCGCTGGCGTGCCCATCAAGTCGTCGATGGCTATCTGCAGCGTTTCGGCATCGATGCGCCGGGCGCCGCTTGGCGTGACCGACGAAATCGAGAACAACGAAGAACCAAGCAAGGTGAGCGTGCCGGCTACAAGCAACAGTCCCCCGCCGCCGACGACAAGCCACTGCAGCCTGCGTTTGCCAATCTCGCGACGTACGGCAATGCGGCGCGCCCTGAGTCGAGGGTCCATCGATGCCGAACTGACGGCAAGCGGGATGCCACCCGACTGACCCTCAATTTCGTCGCCGACGATAAGAATCGTGCTTCGCTCGGTACTCCCGTCGGAATTCGAAGTTCGTACCGGACCACCGCGTAGGCGGTCGGTGCCTTCTTCATCGAGATACATCGCGTCTGGCTGATCGTCACCGCCGATCACGATGGTGCGACGCTGCGGCGCTGGCTCGTCGACGATCGTGCTGTCGACTTCCGGGGTCTCAAGCTCGGGCTCGGGCTCGGGCTCGGGCTCTGGCTCGGGCTCGGGCTGATTGATGTCGAGCAGCACGTCGATCGAGGGATCGTCGAACGTGGTGAGATCAGAAATCTCGTCAGTTGGCGCGACGCCTCCGAACGCAGCCATGAGCTCTTCAAGCACCTTGTTCGGAACGTCGTCGTCGCCGACTGGGGGCTGCGTGACGTTCACAGATGAACTCCGGGAGCATCGTCGACAGGAGCATCCGCGAATCCGACGAGGCGCACTTCGCTGCGCAGCACGAAGCCAGTCTCAGCCGCTACGCGATCACGGACAAGCTGAATCAGATCGCGCACGTCGCTGGCTCGGCCCCCTTCGGAGCCTTGAATAAAGTTCGCATGTTTGTCGGAGACACATGCTGACCCGAGAGCGAAGCCGCGCAGACCCACACGGTCGATGAGCTCACCCGCGGCGAGCTCGCCAGGAATGGGGTTCACAAACACCGAGCCCGCGTTTTGGCCGCCGGGTTGGTGCTCGCGCCGCCAATGCACGATGTCGTTCAGCTCACGCTCGGACCTCTCCCGATCGCCGTGCGCCAACTGCAGACGTGCCTCGATGACCACTTGATGTTCGGCGAGATCGCTCCCCCGGAACCGCAGGCCGAGTCGATCGGCATTCACCCATGCGCATTGATTGGTTCGCAGATCGAACAGGCGCGCCTCGACCAAACATTGAGCCATGTCGCCGCCGTGACCGCCAGCGTTCATTCGCACGGCTCCCCCAACGCTGCCCGGCACGCCGACCGCCCATTCGAATCCAGTCAACGACGCAGCAACCAAGCGGCGCGCTAACTGCGGTAATGCCAGCGCGGCTGCAGCTGTGACCTGTGTGTGCTCGATTGAAAAATCGGCGCCCATCTCGGAAAGCGTGACAGCGATCCCCTCGAAACCGTTGTCGGCGACGAGCACATTTGAGCCACGTCCGAGAACGAGTACGGGCAAGTCGGTAGCAGCGAGCGCATCGGCAACCGTGTGGAGATCGGCAACGCTGCGGGGCCTGACCATGATGGCCGCACGACCCCCGAGGCGATATGTGGTGAACGGAGCGAGCGGCACATGCAGCTCGGCAAGCTCACCCAACATCGCGACCGCGTGCTCGATGCGACTCGGGATGTGGCTGTCGTCCTTCTCGGAAGGCATCAGACCGACGTCTCTAGCGAACGGCCGTATTGCAATATCTCAGATGGCAACGAGGCGATGTCACCGCAACCCATTGAGATCGAGACGTCGCCGGAGCGAAGCGTGCGCGATAAATACTCGACAAGATCGCTGCGCCGTGGCAACCACACCACGGCGGCTCGCGGATGCGCATCGAGGATCGCATTCACGACCAACTTGCCGGTGACTCCCGGAATTGGTTCGGTTCCGGAAGCAAAAATATCGGTGATCACCACGACGTCGGCATCGACAAACGCGTCGCGATATTCGGGCCAGAGTTCGGCCATTCGGTTATAGCGATTGGGCTGAAAGACGGCAACGATTCGCTGCCAGCCGTCGCCACTGCTGCGTGCCGCACCGAGCACTGCTGCGATCTCACTGGGCAGGTGCGCGTAATCGTCGACCAAGGTTGCGCCGCGGTGCTGGCCGCGAAGATCGAACCGGCGAGCGACGCCGCCGAATCGCCCAAGTGCGCGAGCAGCAACCTCGAAGGACACGCCGATACTCATCGCCATTGCGATGACGCCCGTGGCATTTTGAACGTTGTGCTTTCCGCGCAGCGGCAAATGCACCTCGCCAAGTGCTTGACCGAGGTACTCGACCACGAACCGAAAAGAACCGTTGTCTGGCCGCAATTGCACGGCCCGATAGTGCGCCGCCTCGGTCAGCCCGTATGTGATGCCACCGCACTTGGTTGCCAAGCTGGCGCACACATCGTCGTCGGCACACAACACCTTGGGTCCATCAATGTGAGCGAGATACTGGTCGAACGAAGCGACGATGCCGTCGAACGATCCGTAATGGTCGAGATGATCGACCTCGACGTTGGTGAGGATCGTGCCATACAACGGCAACTCAAGATGTGTGCCGTCGCTCTCGTCGGCTTCGACCACAAACCAGTCGGCGCCAGTCCACTGTGCTCCGGTACCCATGTCGGTGACATCGCCACCGATGACGAAACTCGGACGCAGCCCGGCTTCGGCCAGCACCAACATCAACATGCTCGAGGTGGTGGTCTTGCCGTGCGTGCCGGCGACCCCGAGCGACCGAGCCCGAGCACAAATTCCGGCCAACATTCCGGCACGACGCAACACCGTGATGCCGTGCTGGCGCGCTTCGTCGAGCTCTACGTTCTTCGAGGGCACCGCTGTACTGGCCGTGACAGCATCGACGCCATGCACGTTGGACCGCTGGTGACCCACATGCACCGCAACACCTGCGGCGCGAAGCCGGTCGAGTACTGGCTTCTCGCGGATGTCGCTGCCCGATACATCGTGACCCATCTCGGCCAACACAATTGCGATGGCGCTCATGCCCGGCCCACCCACGCCAACTACATGAAGGCGCTTGGGCTCGCTGAGATCGATTGGCGATGTCGGGCTCATCGTTGTTCTGCCATCAGCTCGATGACGTCGGCAAGGCGACCACTGCGATGAAGCTCGCCAGCGGCGAACGCCGAGGCCGCCATCTCTTGCAGACTTGCCTGGTCGTGGAACAGTTCGTTCACGAGCGTGGCAAGCCGCAGACCCGACAACTCGGCTTCGGGAAGCACCACGGCCGCGCCGATTGATCCGAGAATGCTGGCGTTGTCTGTTTGGTGATCCTCGGCCGCACCGGGCCACGGAATAATGATGGCCGGAACACCAGCTGCAGAAAGCTCGGCGATGGTGCTTGCGCCCGCTCGCGTGATCATCAGATCTGCAGCTGCATACACCTGCACCATGTGGTCTTCGTAGCCGATTACGTCGTACATGATGCCTCCCTCACCCGAATGCGACGGCGCGGCGCTGGCCAAAAAGCGCTCGCCCACTACGTGACGCACCGCAAGCTCCGGTCGCCGCTCAAAAATCTCAACCATCTCAGCGACAGCCTCGTTGATGGCTTTTGAACCGAGAGATCCGCTGAACACAGCGACAAGAAAGCGATCTGCGGGAACGCCGAGTTGTTCGCGAGCGTGGTCTCGCGCTGCCATGCGATCGAGGGTCACCAGTTCGCCACGCACCGGCGCACCCGTGATGCGCGCGTGGGGCAACTTGGAACCCTCGAACGCCACCGCGCACACGCTTGCGAAACGGGCGCTCACCCGGGTTGCCAAACCTGGACGACGGTCGTAGCTCACCACCACAATCGGTATGTGCGCAAGACGCGCCGCAAACGTTGCGGGGAAGCTGGCATAGCCACCCACCGACACGACAACAGCTGGCCGCAGTTGTTTCAACAGCGCGCGCGCCGCAAGTGTCGCTCGAATCAGCTTGAAGGGAAATGCAATGTTGCTCACAGCAAGGCGTCGCTGCAGCCCCACAACGTCGAGAAAATGATGCGGGTACGGCGACTCCTTGAGGAGCCTCGTTTCGATACCGCGGCGCGCACCGATGTAGACGATCTCATCGGCTCGATGGCCGCCAGCGACGAGGCTGTCGGCAATCGCCAAAGCTGGGAGCACGTGGCCCGCTGTGCCACCGCCAGTAATCACAGCAAACGCTGTCGAGTTCATCTGGCCACTACCGCGCGTGACGGGACACGTTGAGCAAGAGTCCGGCCCCGACCATGCACGACAGCAACGAGCTGCCGCCAGAGGAAACGAACGGCAGTGTGAGACCGGTTACCGGCATCGCGCCGCTGACGCCACCAACGTTGATCACGGCCTGAATCGCGAGCCAGGCAACGACTCCACCAGCAAGAAGCGTTCCAAATCGATCTTGCGCGTTGATGGCCGCTTGAATGCCGAAGTAGCTCAACAGCAAGAATCCACCAATCACGGCCACGACACCGACGAGCCCAATTTCTTCACCGATCACAGCGAAGATGAAGTCGCTGTGAGCCAACGGAAGGTAACCCCACTTCGATGGACCGCTACCGACCCCGGTGCCGCTCACACCACCGGTAGCCATGCCGATCATTGCTTGGTAGACCTGATAGCTCAAGTGATCCTTATGGGCAGTGATATCGAGAAACGCCGTGAACCGGTTGAAGCGACGGGTACTGCTGAACACCATCAAGCCGATCACCGACGAGGCGCCAACGGCGCAAATCGCCATGGGCACAACCGGGCTACCGGCGATAAACACCACAGCGAACACCATCGCTGCCAACACGATGGCCGACCCAAGGTCGCCCTGCAACGCGCACAACACAACTCCAGATCCGCCGGCCAGTGCAAGCGGCTTGACCGTCGTCCAAAACTTCGACATGTCGATACGTCCGCGAGAAAGTACGTGCGCTCCATAGACCAGCACGCCCACTTTGAGAAACTCCGACGGCTGGAAACCGATCGGTCCGACAAAGACCCACGCCCGCGATTCGTTCACTGATCGGCCGAGACCGGGAACGAACGGTAAGAACATCAGCGCCAAGGTCGCCGTCAGCAGGGCTCCGGCAAATCGCCGCCACTTGTAGTAGGGCACCTTTGCCGCGACGATCATCGCTATGCCGCCAAACACGGCCCACAGCAGTTGCCGGTTGAACAAACGCCACGGCGAGTTACCGCGATGGAACGACGTGATCGCTGAGGCCGAAAAGACCATGACCAAGCCAAGCAACGTGAGCCCGGTAACGACGAAGGCAATCACATAGAACGACGTAGACGGCGGCCCCATGGGCTTGCGACGAGAGCGTCGGTCGGGACGCTGACGCTGAGCAGACATCCGCTCGAGCGCTTGGCGGCGGCGATCACCCACCACGGTAGATGAAGCGCTCATTGGGTCACCCGTCCCTCACCCAGATACGCATGCACGCACTCACGATAGTCATCACCGCGTGCTGGGTACCCGCCATCGGGATACCAGTCGAAACTGGCGCAGCCCGGAGACAGCACCACGGCGTCGCCGCTACGCGCCATTGAGCCTGCAATCTCGACGGCCTCGCGCATGGATGTCGCACGTTGAATCGGGCACAGTCCGGCAAACGCGTTGGCGATGATGTCGCTTGATTCGCCGATGGCAACAACGCCACGCATACGTTGTGGCTCTGTTGCCAGCGAGGCCAGATCGAGACCCTTGTTGCGACCACCGGCGATGAGCACCACATGATTGAACGCGCGAATCGCGGTGAGCGCGGCGTGAGGTGTGGTGGCCTTTGAGTCGTTATACCAATGCACACCACCAGCGTGACCGACAGGCTCAATGCGGTGCGGAGGTCCCACGAACGAGCGCAGCGCTGTCGCTATCGCTGCCGTACCGGCGAGCCCACTTTGCTCAACCAGCGCTGCTGCCGCGAGAGCATTCGTGATGTCGTGGGGCAACGACCGGCGCATCTCGTCGACTGAGCACAACGTGCCCCGCGGACCAACAAGCGCCCCGCCCACAACGGGCAGACGCTCACAGCGATAGTCGGCACCACTGAGGCCGAAGCTCAAGCGACGTCCGCGAACTCCCTCGAGATGTCGCATCACTGTGGGATCGTTGGCAAAGCCAATCGCAACGTCGTCGGGACGTTGATGCATCCAAATGCGCGCCTTCGCTGCTTCGTAGCTCGCAAGGTCTACGTGCCAGTTGAGATGGTCGGGCGCAAGGTTGAGCCACGCCGCGGCTTCGGCGCGAAACATCGTGGTCCAACTCAACCGAAAGCTGGTGCACTCAACCACGAAGGCGTCGAGGGACGGGTCGTCGATGGCCTCGATGAGCGGAATGTCGGTGTTGCCCACTGCCGCAGCATTGAGTCCGGCGGCGATGAGCATGTCGGTGGCGAGCAACGTTGTGGTGGTCTTGCCATCGGTGCCGGTGACCGCCAGCATCGGGCGCGGACCGCCACTGCGCTGTTGCTCCCATTCGTAAGCAAGGTCGATCTCTGTACGCAACGGCTTCCCCAATGCCAATGCCGCTAGGACCACTGGGTGCGTTTCGGGAACACCGGGGGCCGGCGCGACGAAGTCGCACTGAGCAACTAAGCGCTGAATTGTGGCGGCGTCAGGAGACGCAACGAGCTCGATGCCGAACTCGTGAGCAACCGCGACCTTGGTGTCGTTGATCGAGTCGTCGGCCGCAACAACGATGTAGCCACGTTGAACAAGAGCCCGAATGGTTGCCGTGCCGGCGATTGCAACGCCGTACACCAGCACGCGAGGCATCAGCCTTGTACCTGCTTGGTGAAGTCGGCAATGAACAACGCAAGCGCACTTGCGACGCAGATACCCGAGATCAGCCAGAACCGAATGATCACGGTTGTCTCAGGCCAACCAACAAGTTCGAAGTGATGATGAATGGGCGACATTTTGAACAGGCGCTTCTTGCGGCCACTGGCCTTGAACACGATCATCTGGATGCCGACCGAGCCAGCTTCCATCACGTTGATACCGCAAATCAGAATCAACAACAGGTGAGTGTTGAGCGTGAGCGCAAGCAGCGCCAAGGCAGTTCCGAGCGCGAGTGCGCCGACGTCGCCCATGAAGATTCGCGCGGGCGCAGCGTTGAACCACAGAAAACCAGCACACGCGCCAGCGAAGGCTGCGGCCAGCACGGCCAAGTCGAGTGGGTTCACCACATCGGAGTAGATACCGCGATAGCGCAATGCCACGTAGCCAATGATGGTGAACGCCAAGAAGCCCATCATCGCTGAGCCTGCGGCGAGACCATCGAGTCCGTCGGTGACGTTGACGGCGTTGCTCGTGGCCCAAATCATGGTGGCCGCCCAAAGCACCCACACGTACCAAGGCATATGCCAACCGGGTAGGTCTGACCTGGTAAACGACAATGCGGTGCTGATGTTGGTGGCGCTGACCATCCACCATGCGAGCAACAGGCTCAGCGTGAAGGTGATGTAGCTCTTCTTCTTCCAGAACACGCCACGGTTGTGGGCACGCTTCACCTTGAGATAGTCGTCGAGGAAACCCATGCCCGCCATCACGAGAATTGCAATCCAGGCAATCTCGGCCTGGCGCGAAAATGCAAGGTCACGAACGTGCGCCACCATCCATCCAGCAAAGGCCGCGACAACAATGGCCAGACCTCCCATGGTGGGGGTGCCGGCTTTGCTCATGTGGTGCTCGGGGCCAAGGTCTTCCTTGCCCAAAATCGGTTGTCCCTTGCCGCGGGTCTGAAAAAATCGGATGACGATGCGCGTCCCGAACATCGACACGAACATCGCGGTAGCACCCGCAAAAATTATGGCAATCACGACATGTTCTCCAGCAAGGTTCGAGCAGCAGTTCGGTCGTCGAAGAACGAAACGGTGGTGTGAACTGTTTGTGTGGTTTCGTGACCCTTCCCAGCAATGACCACGACGTCGCCCGTACCGGCGGACCGGAGCGCTACGGCTATGGCGGAGAGACGATCTGGCTCAACCACAGCCCTCCCACGGTACTCGTCGGGCACTCCCGCGATGATGTCATTGATGATCGCCAGCGGTACCTCTGAGCGGGGGTTATCTGAAGTAACAACCACTTGATCTGCAGCGGTGGCCGCTTCATGACCCATATGCGGACGTTTTTGCTGATCGCGATCTCCGCCGCAACCGAACACCACGATGACTCGATTGCCCGCCGCAACCCGCCGGGCGCTCGCGAGTACCTCGCGGAGTGCATCGGGCGTATGGGCGTAATCGACGACCACTTCGAAGTCTTGTCCGGCATCGATTCGTTCGAACCGGCCCGGCACCTGAGTCGTTGTCGAGATTGCTTCGGCGATGTCGGCCAGATCGAAACCGAGGACTTCCAGTGTGGTGACAGCAGCGAGGGTGTTCATCACATTGAACGTGCCGCCCAACGCCACACGAATGCGTTGACCGCGCCATGTATACGAATGCTCGAATGCGCCGAGTTCAAGATCAACCGCATCGCTGCGCGAGAACGGCGACGTAGGAATCGACATCGTGTCCACGAGCAGACGACCTTGCACATCGTCGACGTTGATGACGCCGTGCTCGCTGAGATCGGCCTCGAACAGCCGCGCCTTCGCCGCGAAGTATCGCTCGGGCGTGCCGTGAAGATCGAGATGGTCACTGCCGAAACTGGTGAACACCGCAACCCTAAACCGTGTGCCGAGCACGCGATCGAGCGCGAGAGCGTGCGACGAAACTTCCATCGCTACCGTTGCGCAGCCCTGTGCCTTGAACTCGGCTAGTCGACGTTGCAGATCGGGCGCCTCGGGCGTTGTGTGCCCACCGGACAGCGTGCCAATCGTGCCTGTGGGCGAACCAAGGTGATTCAGCGCGCACGTAAGAATGTGAGCCGTGGTCGTCTTGCCGTTGGTGCCGGTGATGCCCACCACGTCGAGTTCGCGGCTCGGGTATCCGAAGTAGGCGCTCGACAAGTGAGCCATTGCTGGCCGACTGTGATCAACCACGATCTGTACTGCGTCGCCAACGTTGTCGAGCTTGCGCTCGACGACCAATGCAACTGCTCCTGCCGCCACAGCCGCCGCTGCAAACTCGTGGCCGTCAACACGATCTCCGGGTGAACAAAAGAACATCGATCCGGCCACCACCCGTCGCGAATCAAACGCAACATCGGTGATCACCGGGTCAACAACTGAGTCGCCCGGAATCAGTTCGCGCACACGCACGTCTGGAGTGCGAGCAAGAATTTCTGAAAGTTGATCGGACGAAGACCCGCTCATCGCCCAGCCATCATTTCGCCGGGCACCCACCGGTGTTGGTGGGTGGTTGGATTCCGAGTTGATGCATGATCGATGGCACGACGTCTTGGAACACCGGAGCCGCTGCAGTTCCACCAAAGCGATCCCTGCTGCCGGCTGGTGGCTCGTCGATCGAGATCAGCGTTGTGACCTGCGGGTCTTCAGCGGGGAAGAAACCAACGAACGATGAGTAGTAGGCCTTGGAGCCCGCATTGGCGCCGTACTGACCAGCGACGGCCTTGATGCCCGTGCCTGTTTTACCAGCGATGGTGATGCCCTCGACCTGCGCCTTCTTGGCCGTACCGTCACACACCACGTGCCGCATCAGCAGGTTCATCGAGGCGGCGGTTTCGGGGGTCACCACACGGCGACTCGCTGCAGGCGATGCAGGTTGCACCTTGCCATCAGAACCCACGGTGCCTTGCACGAGGCGAGGAGCGACGTAGACACCGCCGTTAGCGATGGTGTTGATTGCCCCAATCAGCTGAATCGCGCTGGCGGCAACGCCATAGCCGTACGCAGGCGTGATGTTTTCAGTACCGCGCCACTTCTGCCATGGCTTCAAGATGCCCTGCGACTCGCCGGGGAAGTTCAGGTCTGACTTCTCGCCAAGACCGAACGAGCGCATGTAGCCGTATTGCTTGGCTGAGCCGATCATTGCCGACACACCGACGGTTCCCAAGTTCGACGAGTGCACGAGGATGTCGCGCACCGTCATGTCCATGGTTGGGTGTGGCTCAGCATCGGAAATCGTGAATTTGTAGGCAGTGCCCGCATCGTAGGTGTGCTTGCCCTCGACGCTGAGCACCGATTCTGGCGTCACGACGCGTTCGTTGAGCCCGGCAGCAATGGTGATCACCTTGGCGACTGAGCCTGGCTCGTACGAGTCGACAGCAGCCACGTTGGCAACCGTGACCCTGTAGACGCCAAGATCGTCACGTCGCACGCTGGCCATCGCCAAGATGTTTCCGGTGCCGGTCTCTTCGACAATCGCAGTGCCGCCTCGAGCGCCGAGCTCGCTGGCACGCTTCAGCAATGCCTGTTCGAGCGAGAACTGAATCGATCGATCGATGGTCAGCACAATGTCCTTGCCGGGAACGGCCGCAACGGTGACGGTTCCCGAGCCAGGAATTGAGTGACCTTTTTTATCGTGCTGACGAACCAGTTCACCATCGACGCCCGTGAGCAAGCTGTCGTATTGCTGCTCAAGTCCTGCGGTGCCCTTGCCGTCAGTATCGGTGCGTCCGATCACGCTTCGCGCGAGGTCGCCACCAGGAATGACCCGGCTGCTCTCGCGGTACGAATCAACACCGGCAAGCTTCAGCGCGGTAACAGCGGCCGCCTTGTGGTCATCGATCTGGCGAGCCACATACACAAAGCTTTTGTCCTTGTTCGCTATCGCGAGGGCGAGCGACTGCTGCCGTTCTGGCGACAAGCTGAGCATCGTTGCCAGCACGGCTGCGGTGCCTGCCGGATCGCCAACAAGCTTGGGGTTCACGAAGATCGTGGTGGCCGGAACCGACAGGGCGAGCTCGTCGCCGTTGCGATCGAAGATCACTCCCCGACTGGCATGCAACACGGCGTCTTGAGTTCGCTGCGACGTACCCGCACGCGTGTACATGTCGGCATCTACGGTTTGCAAACGAGCGACATGCACCAGCACGTAGCCGAACACCAACACAGCAACGACCAGCACGATGATCAATCGCGTGTGAGTGTTTCCAGCCGTGAAATAGCCGTGCGACTCGGCGCGTTGGCGAATCGTGCGCTTCTGAAGCGGGCGAGCATTGCGGTTCACCCCAGCCTTGGTGGCAGGGCGTTGCGTCGAATGGGTCGTTGCCGCGCTGCGGGTGCGGGACTGCGGCTGCGACGTTGAGTGCCGATCACGCGTCGTCGATGGGCGCGACGACGGAGCTGTTCGCGACGACGGAGTTGCGTGTACCGGGCGGGGCGCCACACCTGTAGACGCTCGGCCCTTGACCGGGCCGTGCGAGCGCGTGCCTCGAGCTGCAGTTGATGCGGGTGTGCGCGTGCGAACAGAGGTCTTGCTTCGTTCGTCGATCATGGAGCGTCTCCGGCTACAGCCTTCACTTGACCGAACTGCTCGAGCGAGGAAACGCTGTTCTCGGCAGGGTTGTTGGCCAGCCATCCCGAGGTTGCCATGAGGTGGGCGACCGTTGCTGGAGCGATCGTCATGAACTCGCCCTTGTCGGCGGGAATCATGCCAAGGCGATCTGCCTCGACCGCTAACCGGTTCGGCGAGCGCAGTTCGGCACGAGCCCTACGCAACAGGTCGTAGCGCTCACGAGCAGCTTTGACGGCACGGTCGGTTTTGTCGAGAGCGAGCTGGTTCTGTGCGATGCGGGTCTGCAGCGCAACAGTGCCGAGCAACATTGAGAACAACAAGATGCAACCGAGCGCCATGATGCCGGCGGTGCGGCGGCGGCGCCGAGGAACCACCAGAAGTTCTGGGCGAGGCCTGCGTGGCGCGACAGGTGCTGGGCGACGTGCGGCATCGCGAGGCAATGGCCCGGCGAGCAATGGATCGAGTAGTGGAGTGACAGCTGCCATCAGACCGGCGCTGCGATTCGTTCGACGACCCGCAACCGCGCCGATGCGGCACGGCGGTTGGTGGCTACCTCAGCAGCCGACGGGGTCTTGGGTACCCGACGCACTAAGCGAACGGTGCGCACGGCACCGCACACACATGGCAACCCGGTAGGACATTCGCATCCGCCGGTTTCGGCTGCGCGAAAACGCTCTTTTACGATGCGGTCCTCGCCCGAGTGGTACGACAACACGGCAATACGGCCGCCGACTGCGGTGGCCGCAATCGCTGCGTCGATCGCTGCCGGCAAAATCTCGAGTTCATGGTTCACGGCAATTCGAATTGCCTGGAACGAACGCTTTGCCGGATGGCCACCGGTGCGGCGCACAGCCGCAGGAATCGCCGTCACAATGATGTCGGCGAGTTCACCGGTCGATTCGATCGGCCGGTGGGAGATGATGGCACGAGCGATTCGGGGGGCAAATCGCTCGTCGCCATACTCGAACAGGACTCTGGTGAGTTCCTGTTCGGTGTAACCGTTGACGACATCGACTGCAGACCATGGTTCCGTCAGGTCCATGCGCATATCGAGGGGGGAATCGTTACGGTAAGAAAATCCACGCTCGACTCGGTCGAGTTGCGGCGACGAAACACCAAGGTCGAAAAGCGCTCCGCTGAGCGTTGCAACATTGGCGGTCTTCATGGCGTCGCGAAGGTGGTCGAATCGACAATGAACTGTCTGCACACGGTCACCGAACCGGCTCAGACGGGTGGCCGCTGCTGCCAGCGCCGTCTGATCCCGATCGATACCAAGGAGGGTCAGGTGCGGATGGGCTTCGAGCAGCATCTCTGCATGCCCTCCCCCGCCCAGCGTGGCGTCGAGCACCACTCCGGTGGTTACCTCAGCAAAGGCGGCAACAATCTCGGTGGCCATGACTGGCAGGTGATGAAAGCCAGCGCTCTGTGGCGCTCCTGGCTCATTCACTTGATTGTCCTTGCCGGTATTGCTGCTCTTCACGGGGCTTCCTCGCACTTGCGCTCCGCTGATCGGCAGCCCCCCGGTGAACGATTGTCGCCGGGATTTCTCCCCGGGATGAACGAGATGTAAGCGGGTGGAGTGTGCTGCATCTTGTCAACCGGGAGACTGCCGATGAGCGGAACTCATCGGTACCTGTTGGGTGTTTGTCGTGTGTTGTTCGGGCCTTCGTTCTCGCTTTCGTCGGTCGGTGTGTGTGGTGTGATCGGTGCAGGACTCAGAGCACTGGCTCTGAGAACTCCTGCTCGCCCGCAGTCATGCTGCGTTCGTGGCGGTCGACTGAACAGATCTCGATACGGTCGAGGCGACCCATCACGATGGCGGGGCCCTTCACGTCGAGTCGGGCGTGCTGGCGCAGACGCTCGTCGAGGTAGATGCGACCCTGCGCGTCGGGCTCAATTGCTGTGGCCCGGGCCGAGAACGCACGAAGGCGATCCATGCTGATTTCGCCTCGTGCTTGAAGTGCTTGCATCCGATCTGCCTCCTCTTCGAACTTCTCGGTCGTGAAGACCTCGATGCTGTTGTCGGTTCCCAACGTGAGGTAGCAGCTCGTGCCCAGGCGCGCCCGAAACGTGGCAGGAAGCGCCAATCGACCTTTTACGTCGAGTTGTCGTTCAAAAACGCCAAGAAACTTTTGCACGTGCCCTTCGATGACTTCCCGAATCGCTGCCTCACGTAGGTCGGGTCCCTACATGTCCCCACTTTGCCCCACTGTGCCCCAAAAGTCAATACATATTCCCCACATTCCGGAAAATTTCGGTGGTCAAAGCAGAAAAACTGCGCGCAGAGAGCGCGAACACGCTGGAAACCCCTGATCAGCTTCGCGCAGAGAGCGCGAATATGCAGTGGGGAAGAGTGGATGTGTCTCAGCGGCCGCGGCGGCTGGGTTGGCCGGACTAGCCGAGCGAGTTCAAGGCGTGTACGAACGCCTCGCGCACCGCTGCTGCCGGCGCCGACACGGGCGCCACCAGATCGAGCAGTTCATCGGCCCGAGGACCTGACGAACCGAACACCAACTCGTGGATTGCTGGCCTCCACTGCTGGTAATACGCACACTGAAAGCGGGCGCCAGCACGGACGCGACGCTGGCTAATACCCACCACCTTGCGGTCGCCCAACATCACTTCGCCGCCGCCGACGCCGGCAAAGCAGATCCGTCGGGACCATTCGGTGTGTCGTATCGGCGCCGTATGCACGCTCAAACCGGGCATGCCAAGCGAGCTCAGCGCGCTTCGCCACGCCTCTCCGAGCCACCACGCCGACGAACTCACGTCGGTGCTCCATTGCCGGTGACCTGCAGGGATCAACACATCGACCCACACCACATCGCCTGGCTCGAGCAGCACTGCTCCCCCGCCGCTACGTCGCCGAACGATGTCGATACCGGCCTGGGCGCACGCCGCTGCGTCGATATCGCTGATTGGTTGGGACGACCCGAGCGCAACGGCCGAATGATCGACGTCGAACCACCACACGGTGGGTGTGATCACATCGGGTAGATCGCGCTGATGAAAGTCACCAGCACTTCCGCTGAACTGCTCGATCTGCCACACGGTTGCCAGCATGCCCTGACCTGCGTGATTTACCACACATTGGTGAGATAGGGCGTCCACGCATCGGGCATTCGGCCCACGCTGACAACCGCCCACGCCTGCTCGCGCGGAACCCGCGGTTCACGGGCAAGGCGCATGTTGGCTTCTTCGGGCGTGCGGTCACGCTTATGCGCATTACATGGCCTACACGCTGCGGCAACGTTTTCCCATTCGTTGGGTCCGCCCCGCGAACGTGGTACCACATGGTCGATTGAGTCGGCGTGCGCGCCGCAATACTGGCAACGGTGCTCGTCTCGCACAAAGATCGCTCGCCGAGACAGCGCAGTGCGACGATGGAACGGAACCTTCACCACGTAATGCAATCGGATGACCAGTGGGCTCCTCAACACCAACGACTCAGAACGCATGAACGTTCCGTCGTGCTCAATGACCTCGGCCTTTTCGGCCAACACAAGGCACGCGGCTCTGCGTGCAGGCACAACACTCAGCGGTTCGTACGTGGCATTCAACACGAGGGCGCTGCGCATGTGGGTCAGACCTCAGCTATCGACGTTGTTCCACTGCCGGCACCACGACAGATAGTTGACGACATCGATGGGATCGGGACGATGCCCGGGGTCTCCGTACTGCGTGACGAGCCGGAAACGCAGATAGTCGCCGCTGGGTAGCGGCAGAAATGGCACACGCCGGTACCAGCCCGGCGCAGCCATGCGGCGCATTTGGCGAATCGCCGTAGACCACAACCTCGGACGCGCAAGCACAGCCCACGCCACCCGCAGCCAGATCATCGGCGATCCTGCATCTACTTGGGTTCCTTCGGAAGGCCAAGCACCATCTCACCAATGATGTTGCGCTGAATCTGGCTTGAGCCGGCATAAATCGAGCCAGCGCGTGCATTGAGGAACACACCCGCCCATGACCCGGTTGAGTTGGGGGCGCCACCATCGTCGGTTTGGAAAGCGCTCGATGGCGGACGACCAGTTGGCGAGAGACCCTCAAGGCCCATGATGTCCATCGAGAGTTCGGTGACGACCTTGTGATACTCGCTCCAGTAGAGCTTGAAGATCGCGCCGTCGGGGCCTGGATGGTGACCCTGCATGAACTTGGTGAGGGTACGCATACCGAGGAAGCGCATCATCTGCACCTTCGAATAGCACCACGCCAAACGCTGACGGATCACCGGGTCGTTAGAGACGCCGCGGTCTTTGGCCATGATCATCAATCGATCGAGTTCACCTTGAAAACGAATGGGCAACGTGGCCGCAGCCTCACCGCGCTCGTAGCCGAGCAGGGTCATTGCTACGGCCCAACCGTTGTTGACGCCACCGATCACGTTGTCCTTGGGACACGTGGCATCGGTATAAAACACTTCGTTAAATTCGCTCTCGCCCGAGATCATTCGGATCGGACGAACTTCTACGCCGGGCTGGCGCATGTCGACGAGCAAGAACGAGATGCCCTTGTGCCGAGGAAGATCTGGATCGGTGCGAGCAAGCGTGAAGATGTGGTCGGCGAGATGGCCGGCTGATGTCCAAATCTTTTGGCCGTTGAGAACCCACTGGTCGCCGTCGAGTTCGCCGCGCAGACCAATGTTCGACAGGTCGGAGCCAGCATTGGGCTCGCTGTAGCCCTGACACCACACGTCGGCGTTCGACAAGATGCGGGGAAGGTAATACGCCTTTTGCTCCTCGGAGCCCCACTGCAACAACGTGTTGCCCAACATCTGGATACCGAACACGTCGTTGTATCCGCCAGTAGGCACGCCAGCGCGAGCGAATTCTTCGGCCGTGATGACCTGCTCGAGCGCCGACAATCCGCCGCCGCCGTATTCAGCAGGCCAGCCTGGAGCCAAATAGCGATCCTTGTGCAACACAACACGCCAATGCGCCACGAACTCATGAAGTTCGTCGCCTTCGAGTTTGCCGATACCACCCCAATTGCTGGGTAGCTCGCGGGCAAGGAACGCTTGCACCTTGCTGCGGTAGGCCTCGGCTTCAGGTGTATACGTGGGCTGCATACGGCGAGGCTAGCTTGCCGAGCGCGCAGACAAACCGGTGGAGCTCACGAGATTCTTGTGCAGATTTGCAAGCCGTAGATCAGCTGAGTCCGAGCAAGCCGCGACGCGCAAGCGCCGCAGCACCCACCAGCGGTGCCAGTTCGCCAAGTGCGGCCTTGCGCACCTCAAGGTGATCGGTGAACGACAACTTGGCTCGGGCCGCGATCTCGGCTTGAGCAGCGGCAAAAAACGGCTCGCCGAAACCAAGCGCCACGGAGCCGCCAATAACAGCAACATTGAAGTCGACCACCGCAGCCAACGATGCCAACGCCCGACCGACCAACGAGCCGGTGCGCTCGATGATGGCCTGAGGTGCGCGATGCGGCGGCCGCCCTGTCTCGGCTTCGATTGCGGGGCCGCACGCATAGGCCTCGAGGCAGCCGACTCCACCGCACGCGCATGGACGGCCTTCGGGTTCGACAACCATGTGTCCGATATGTCCGGCATTGCCGAGGCGACCACCGAGTAGGCGGCCATTACTGATGATGCCTCCACCCACGCCCGTTCCGACCACGACACCCACCATGTTCATTTCGCCGCGACCGGCCCCGCACCATGCTTCGCCAAGCGTGAGCGCCTTGGCGTCGTTGTCGACAAAGGCGGGGAGGCCAGTGGCTTCGGCGAGCGCATTTTGCAGCTCGAAGTCGCGCAGCGACGGGATGTGTAGGGGCGACACCGTTGCGACCGTTGGATCCATTGGGCCCCCGCAACCAACGCCTACTGCAATGAGGGGCACCGGCGCAGCGGCCATCACGCGTTTCACCAACCGCTCAATGGCCGACCACACATCGCGCGTCGGCGTAGCAATGCGATCACGAACGATGACGCGGCCGTCGTCGCCAACAACACCTGCTGCCAACTTGGTGCCGCCGATATCGACAGCGAGGTACATGGTGTCCACGGCGCAACCGTAGCAATCCCGCCATTGCATATTCGGTTGTATGGCCTACCCTTGTGCCCGTGACGGCTGAAGCAACAACTCCGGTACCCACATTCGCGGCGCTGTTCGAGGCCATCAGCGACAACATTGCGCAAGTGGTCCACGGCAAACGCAACGAGATCGAACTCGCTGTCATCTGCTTGCTGGCCGAAGGGCACCTGCTCATTGAAGACGTACCCGGCGTCGGCAAAACCAGTCTTGCCAAGGCGTTGGCGGCTTCCATCGAATGCACATGGAAGCGCGTGCAGTTCACCCCCGACCTGTTACCAACCGACCTTGTGGGCGTGAGCATCTGGCAACGCTCTACCGAGACCTTCGACTTCAGGCCGGGCCCATTGTTCGCCAACATTGTGTTGGCCGACGAAATCAACCGGGCGTCACCCAAGACCCAATCCGCGCTGCTCGAAGCAATGGAAGAGCGCCAGATCTCGGTCGAAGGGCGAAGTCATCCCCTCAGCCCGCCGTTCATGGTGATTGCTACGCAGAATCCAATTGAGCAAGAGGGCACCTATCGGTTGCCCGAAAGTCAGCTCGATCGCTTCCTGCTACGCCTCTCGCTCGGATACCCATCGCGTGAGGCCGAGCTGTCAATTCTTGATGTGCAAGGTTCGGGAACCACTCCAGCAACCCTCGGCGCAGTGGTCACCGTGGCCGAGGTGCTCGCGATGATCGATGCCGTTCGAGGGGTGCACCTCGCCAGCCCGCTCAAGGCCTACCTCGTCGACCTCGCCGAGTTCAGCCGCCGCCATCCAGGCATTGCGCTTGGCATGTCGCCACGAGCCACATTGCAACTGGCCCGTGCAGTGCGCGCAACAGCCGCCGCTCGCGGACGTAACTACGCCACCCCCGACGACGTGAAGTCGGTAGCTCACGCGGTGCTGTGCCACCGCCTTGTGCTGCGACCCGAGGCCGTGTCGAGAGGGCTCACTGCTCAGCAGGCAGTTACCGAGGTACTCGCCGCCGTGCCAATTCCATCCGGTAACTAACGTGCTCACCCGGCAGGGTTGGGCAGCGCTTGGTCTCGCTGCGGTCTCTGCGGCGATTGGTCGCGTGTTCGGCGTGCTCGAACTCATCGTCCTCGGTTCAGGCGTCCTCGCGCTCGTTGCGGCGAGCCTTGTGTGGGCCAATTACCACGCCATCGCGCTCAGTGTTTCTCGTCGAGTTGTGCCCGAGTTTTTGCAGGCTGGCGATTCAGCGCGGGTTGAGTTCACCATCACCAATGAATCTCGCTCAGGCACCGCGCCGCTCACGCTTTGGGAGCCCGTTGATGGACTTGGTGGAGCAACGCTGAAGCTGGCCCCGCTGCACGGTCACGAAACCGCTACCACTACGTACCGACTACCCACACTGCACCGCGGCACGCTCACATTTGGCCCCCTCACTGTCCAACGACGCGACCCCTTTGGCATTGCAGGCAGGCGACGCGTCGTTGGCACCACCCATGAGATCGTCGTGTTTCCAGCGCATCATCACCTCCATGTGCCAACCGCAATGGGCGGATCCGGACCTCTCGGCAATCAGCTTCGCTCGCGGTCGCTCGGCCGCTCCGGCAACGAGTTTCATTCGCTACGCGACTACGCCGACGGCGACGACCTTCGTCAGATCCACTGGCGCGCCTCTGCTCGCAGCGAAACCTTGAAGGTGCGCGAGGTCGAGCCCGAAGGACTTCGCCACTGCACGATCGAACTCGACAACTCCTCGAGCGAGTACTCCCCCGAGGGATTCGAGCGCGCCGTATCTGCGGCCGCGAGCGCCGTCTCTGCGGCGAGTTCGGCTGGCCTACGGTTGCGATTGGTTATCGGCAACGAGACCGACCTGCGCAACACCAACCTCACCACGGCAATGACTGCGCTGGCGAACTGTTCCACCACCGACCAGATTCATACCCAACGCCTCCCGGCGCCGCGCGCTGAGGGCCTCGGCCTCACGTTTGTCGTTACCGGCAGCCCGCAGTCGGCAACGGTGGCAGCGCTTCGACCAAACATCACACAGACCGACGTACTCGTCGTGGTTGCCTGCTCGTCGACGGCCACCACACAACGCGACTTCACGGTCGACGCCACAACAACGGACAGCTTTGTTGCCTCCTGGGCATCGCTCACAGGCAACTACGCCGACCGCCGTCCGACGCCACCCCAGCGCGCCGAAGCGGATCAACGATGAGCATGTCATCTGCCGCAACGCACCATGCCTCCGACTCTGTCGACTCTGGCGACTCTGGCGACTTCAGCCACGCCAGCACCGAGACCACGGCGGTTCAGTCGATACCCGCCAGCGCTCTGCTGCTTGCGCTCAGCGCGCTGACGGCCGTTGGGTTTACGCGAATTTTCGCCGACACAACGTTCCTCGGTTCAATGCTGTTCATCGTTGTCAGCCTGCACGCCTTTTGCCTCGCGCTCAGGCTGCTCAAGGTGCGCGGCTACATCGCGATTCCGGCGGCGTTCGCTGCGATGTTCACCCTGTTGGCGTGGAAGTACTACCCCGACACGATGTCCGGGCCCTTCCCCTCACCCGAGTCGTGGCAAGCATTTCTGGCCGACCTGCAACTCGCCCGCGGCCAGTTCCCGAGCTCGGTGGCGCCCGTGGCTGCGGTTGGCGGATTCATCGTGCTCGCTACGGCCAGCACCGCAGCCGCAGCCATTCTCTCCGACGCCTTTGCGTTTCGTGCCTACGGCCGAGTCGAGACAACCGTCCCAAACGCCGTGCTCTTCGTCTTTGCATCAGCACTCGGTGCCGACCGCCATCGAGTGGCCATCACCACCGCATGGTTGGCTTGCGCGCTCGCCGTCATCGTCGCATTGCGCGTCACCCACGCGCAGGTCGAGCACGTCTGGATCGGCAACCGATCGCGAGTTCTCGCACGCTCATTGCCGGTAGCCGCGGTGCTCGCCGGATGCGCCGCAGCCGGTGCAGCCATCGTGGGGCCGCGACTACCCGGTGCCGGAGAAGCAGCCTTGTTCAAGCCGAGCAAGAAGAGCGATGTCACGCAGGTGCTCAGCCCACTCGTCGACATTCGCAGTCGCCTCGTCACATTGTCAGACACCGAGCTCTTCACGGTCGCCGCATCCGAACCCAGCTACTGGCGGGCCACGGCGCTCACCGAGTTCGATGGCAGCACGTGGAAACTTCCTGATGGCAATTTGGCACCGGTCGACGGCTCCTTTGCAACGCCTGCCCCTCAGTCACACAATGTGGTGCAACAGATCCACATTGCGGCGCTTGGCGGCAACCTGTTGCCCGCCGCGTATAGCGCTGTCAGCCTGCAAGACGGCAAGGCCTACTGGGTCGACACGACCGGAACGCTGGTGGTGCCTGGCATCGGGTTGCAGCAAGGGTCCAACTACACCGTCGTTTCGAGCATTACCGACGTGGCCGCTTCTCAACTTGGCACCGCACCCGAAGCCTTGCCAGCCGACGATCCATCGATCAGTTTGCCGAACGACTTCCCCGAGTCCGTCACGCAAACAGCCTTCGAAGTCACCGCCGCCGGCGCCAGTCGATACGACAAAGCCTTGGCTCTGCAGAACTGGTTCCGCAGCCAGTTTGTCTACGACCTCACCGTGCAGCGCGGCCACAGCGATGACGCCATCGAGAACTTCCTGCGAGTGCGTCGCGGATTTTGCGAGCAGTTCTCCGGAGCCTTCGCTGCAATGGCCCGCTCAGTTGGCATCCCAGCGCGAGTGGCCGTTGGGTTCACGCCGGGCGATGCTGCCGCCGACGGCCGCTTTCACGTGTACGGCCGCAACGCCCACGCCTGGCCCGAGGTTTGGTTTCAAGACGTCGGCTGGGTGTCGTTCGAGCCAACGCCAGGACGAGGTCAACCCGGCGCCGAAGAGCGAACCGGCGTCATCCCACAGCAAGCAAACGCCGACGATCCCAATTCGGCGACACCAATTACAACCCCCACCACCACACCAGTCACGCAACCCGCTGGGCCCACAACAACAATCGCCAACACCCCCGGCGGAACTCCACAAACGTCGGTGCCAACGTCAACCAACTCAGCGTCATCGTCATCGTCATCGAATGACCTATCGATCTGGCTCGTACTTGTCGTGCTCCTCATTGCCGCCATCGCAACGTGGGCGTTTGCACTGCCCCGAGTGCTCCGACGAAATCGGCTCGCACGGTCACCGAGTACGTCGCAACAAGCCATTGCGAACAGTTGGCAACAAGCGGCTCACGCTTTGGCTCTCATCGGTGCCGGGCCACGCGCTGGCGAGACATTCAATGAGCATGCACAACGGGTTGGCGCCAACTTCGAGATTGACGCCCACGCAATTCAACAACTCGCACTCGATTGCACCGCTGCGGTCTATGGCAACCGAGGCAGCGAGATCAGGGTGCAGCGCGCCGAGCAGCTCAGCGCCGACATCGTTCTTGCCGTGAAAGACCAACTCGATGCACGGCAACGACTGATTGCTGTATTCGATCCGCGAGTGGCAGAGGTGCTGCTTCCTGCGTGAGCGCAGGTGAGCGATGCGTTATCGGGGGCGAGGGCCGGCGCCGCGAGCAGCGCGACGACGTAATTCTTCGGGAATTCGACTCAGTTGATCGCGTCCGCGGGCCGTGAGATCGCGCTCAAGGAAGACACCGGCAACGACCATCACGATGAAGGCCGCAAACGACAACAGGGCGCTGATTTGTAGGGCCGCAACGACCACCAACAACGAGGCCACCAACACCACAGATGACCAGATGAGGTGACGCGGTGAGGATCCGGAATGACCGCGCTGCGCCACCTTGAAGTCAAAAGAAGGGTCAGCCTTCAGTTGTTCCTCAATTTGATGCAAGATGCGCTGTTCTTCTTCGGAGAGCGGCACCGAATTTCTCCCTTACGAGCCTGCCCGCCGGATGCGGGTTCTGGCCATTGTCGCACGTTAGGCCCGATCTGGCAACGCGGTCTAGCTGCCTCTTTCTAACGCTCGTCACGTTGGTTCGTAGTATCGCCGCGAACCGGGGTGTCGTGGTCAGGGCCCCACTGCTGGGCGCCGCGCCGCACGAGTCGCAGGCCGCGGGTACTCACGGCACTCGCTGGGCCGATCGCCGCATCGCCAAATCGTTCGCGAATCGCGTCAATTGCGGCGGACGCCTCGATCCAATCGGCTGGCGCCGGGGCCTGTTCGTCGGCGAACAAATCATCGAATTGCAGTTGCTCCACGGGCGGACCGAAGTTTGAGGCATGCACTCCGACCAGACGCACGCCCGACGACGGGTCGATACTGGCGAGCAGGGGCGCCACCGCGCCGACGATGGCTGCTGCGGTGGCAACCGGCGACGGCAACGTGGTTGATCGGGTGATCGTGGTGAATCCGGCGAACCGCACCTTGAGCGTGAGCGTGCGCGCACCGAACCCGGCAGCGCGTAGCCGCGACGCGACGCCGTCGCTGAGACGAACCAACTCGGTGTGTAGATCGGCGACATCATGCAGGTCTCGCGCAAAGGTCTCTTCGTGGCCGATCGACTTGGTGGCGCGATTGGTCTCGACACCGCGTTCGTCGCGCCCGCACGACAGCGCATAGAGGTGCCGCCCACTCGCTTTGCCGAGCGCCGAAATCAAGGTGGCTTCGCCCAGCGCATTGAGATCGCTCACCGTCTTCACGCCCAGACGACTGAGCCGCTCGAGCGTTGCTGGGCCAACCCCCCACAGTGCTTGCACGGGTAGCGGAAGCAAGAACTCAAGCTCACGTCCGGCGAGCACCTCAAAGACTCCGAGGCCAGGTTCGACTCCGCTCGCCGAGGCCTTCGGTTTCGCAGCCACCGATGCCAGTTTCGCCAGAAATTTGTTGGGAGCGACGCCCACAGAACAGGTGAGGTCGAGTTGGCTGGCGATGCGCTCACGAATGTGTTTGGCGATCACCACACCTTCGCCGAGCAGGCGCAGCGACCCGGTCACGTCGAGAAATGCCTCGTCGAGCGACAGCGGCTCAACGTACGGCGTCGCCTCATGGAAGATCTCGTTGATCTGCCGACTCACCTGTGAGTACAACTCATGATCGCCGGGCAAGAACACCGCTGCGGGGCAGAGGCGGCGCGCCACGGCGCCGGGCATCGCTGAGTGAATTCCGTATCGTCGCGCCTCGTACGACGCCGCGGCTACGACGCCGCGAGAGCCGGTGCCGCCGACCACTACTGGTTTGCCGCGCAACTCGGGTCGACGACGAAGCTCAACCGACACATAGAACGCGTCCATATCGACATGCAAGATGGTGCGCTGTGTCGCCCGAGATGTCACCGTGAAATCTGCTCCACTCGAGCCGTCGAACGATCGGACCCGATGAGCCTGAACGAGAAATCGCCCGCCGGCCCCATGCCACCGTTGATCCACGCCATCAATGGCACCCGCACCCACATCGGCGACTCGACGAGCAGATCTTCGACCTGGTCGAGGTCGACAAAGAGGGCCTGCTCGACAATGCCATCGGGATCTTCGAGCGTAATCTCGCCCTCTACTGCGGGGCTGAACCACGACTCAACCGACATGGTCCAACCCATATCGGGGGCCTCGACCGAAACGGTGTAATGGCACTCGTGCCACTCGGCCACATGAAGCCCGGTTTCCTCGCGAACCTCACGAGTAATGCCCGTACGCACCGACTCTCCGCTGTCGATGACTCCACCCGGCGGGGTCCATTCGATGGCACCATGCTTGCGTCGATTAGCTGCCAAGAGCAGTCGGTTGTCGACAACAATGAGGCCGCCGCCGACCCGAAATGAACGCATGCACGATTCTCGCATGGAATGCGAGCGAGGCACCGCACGGTTGGATTCAGCCGCCTTGAATTCGTCGTTGACGACGACCGCGGCGATCATCGACCCACAATTTAAGCACCATGATCAACGCTTCTTGAACGATGTTTTGCGACATCTTCGATTGGCCAGCCGTGCGATCTCTGAAGGTGATGGGGATCTCGACGATCTTGCCGCCGGAACGCACGAGGCGGTGGGTCATCTCAACTTGGAAGCCGTAGCCATCGGCCTTCACCGTTTCGAACTGCATCTTGTCGAGCAGTGCCGAACTGCGATAAGCACGGAACCCTGCTGTGGCATCGTTGATCGCAAGCCCCAACACACCAGATGCGTAACGGTTACCCCAACGCGACAACCAGCGCCGCTTGCGCGGCCAGTTCTCGGTGATGCCACCCGGCACATAGCGACTGCCGACAGCCAAATCGACGCCGTGTTCCACTGCAGAGATCAGCGCCGGAATTTCGACGGGATCGTGCGAGAGGTCGGCATCGATCTGGATGCAGATCTCGGCACCGGCATCGATGGCAGCGCGCATTCCGGCGCGGTACGCCGCGCCGAGACCCGACTTGCCAGGGCGATGCAACACGGTGATGTCGCCCAATTCATCGGCGAGTCCTTCGGCGATCTTGGCGGTGCCATCGGGGCTGTTGTCGTCGACCACGAGAATGCCAACGCCAGGAGCGTGTAGACGGATCGATCGACAGAGCGCCTCAATATTGTCGGCCTCGTTATAGGTGGGCACGATGGCTACTGAACGCACGGCCGACAGCCTAGAGCGACTGCGGTTCCCCACGGCAAACGTCCTACAGTGAGCGGGTGCCAGATAGCGCTATCCCCCGCCCCTTGTCCGCCCTACCATCACCGGCCGCGCGTGCTGCTGCGTTCGCTGCGATTCTCATTGGGGGCCTCGCCGGCGGACTCATTGGGTACAGCTTGGTTCGCGTGCAGTGCAGCGGACAATGCGGCGTTGGCAAAGGCTTGGGAGCGCTCATCGGGGCATCATCGGCAGCCATCGGTATGAGCATCGTTGCTGTGTTGGTGCTTCGCGCCGTTGGAGAGTGGCGAGACATTGAAGACAGGCGCGTCAACGGCGGCGGCAAAAGCTCGTGACCTCTTCGCCGCAGATTGAACACCACGATCTCGGCGAACAGCTTCGTCAGTTCGCGTGCGACCTCGCCGTGCGGGCTGGGGCGCTCATCCTTGAGGGCCGGCGCAGCGGCGTTGGCTCGGTCGACACAAAGTCCACAGCCACCGACCTCGTCACCGTGTTCGACCGAGCGTCAGAGAACCTCATCGTTGGCTCGCTTCGCGAGCACCGACCCAACGACGGCATCGTCGGCGAAGAGGGCACCTCGCTCACTGGTGCGAGTGGCATTGATTGGCTCATCGACCCCATCGACGGCACCACAAACTTCTTCTACGGGCTGCCCGGCTACGCGGTATCCATCGGCGCCCGCGACACTCACGGGTCGCTCGCCGGCGCCGTCTTTGTGCCCACAACCAACGAACTGTTCAGTGCCGCTCGCGGCCACGGCGCATGGCTCAACGGCCAACGCATCGGATGCTCCAGCACAACCTCGCTCTCGCAAGCACTCGTTGCAACCGGCTTCAGCTATCAACCCGAACTGCGACGCAAACACATGGAGCGACTTGCGCACATCATCGGCGAGGTACGCGACATCCGTCGGTTCGGCGCCGCCGCTCCAGACCTGTGCTACGTGGCCGCCGGACGCGTCGACGCATATTTTGAAGAGCACCTCGGCCCGTGGGATCTCGCCGCTGGCGAATTGATCGCGCGAGAGGCGGGCTGCATGAGCGGCGATCTCAGCGGCGGTCCCGTGCGCCCAGCGCAGGTACTCGTGTCGAACCCAGCATTGTTCGAACCATTGCGGGCTCTTATCAACAAAGCCGACGCAATCTGCGCCGTCGAAAACTAACGACACGCAACCCACCACACGTTTTCGATGTATCGCGCAGACAACCCCCGCAAGTAGGGCATCATGGCAGGCGTGGGTACACGAATCCTGACCGTCGAAGACGACGAACGCATCAGAACCGCAGTGAAGCTTGCTCTCGAAGACGAGGGCTGGACAGTCGATGAAGCAGGCAGCGGCGAAGAGGCCATTGAGTTGTTCCGTCGCACCCCGCCCGACGTGGTGCTCATCGACATCATGCTGCCAGGTATCGATGGTTTCGAACTGTGCCGACACCTGCGCAAAACCAGTGATGTGCCCATCGTGATGGTGACCGCACGCGTCGACACCCACGATGTGGTTGCCGGTCTCGAGGCCGGCGCCGACGACTATCTCACCAAGCCGTTCGCACCCAAAGAACTCTCGGCACGCATCCGTGCGTTGCTCCGCCGCATCCGCCCAATGGGCCCGGCACATGCACGCTTGGTGTTCGGCGACCTTGAGATCATCGCCGACGAAGGCAAAGTGTTACTGGCAGGCGAAGAACTTCACCTCACAAAAACTGAGTTCCGCTTGCTGGTCGAATTAGCCCAGAGCCCCGGACGCGTCTTCAGCCGCGAACTGCTGCTCGACAAAGTGTGGGGCTACGACTATTTCGGCGACGGACGACTCGTCGACGTGCACATTCGTCGCTTGCGCACCAAGGTCGAAGCCGACCCAGCAAACCCTCGTCACGTAGTCACGGTTCGAGGACTGGGCTACCGACTCCAGTCGTGACCGAAACACCGCAAGCCCAGGCCCGCGACACGCTGCGGACGCGATTGGGTAACCGACTGGCCCGTATTCGACCCAAGCGCTTCGGCCTGCGCAGCCGAATCATGCTTACCTTCACCGTCGGCTTTTTTGGCCTGTCGGTGTTCTTGGCCGTGATCACATACAGCTTCACGCGCAGCACCTTGGTCGATCAGCACGACCGAACCAGCGTCGAGCAGGCGTACCGCGATGCCAGCGTGGCCCTCACCGGGCTGCGCTCGTCACCCGCCTCGGCGCAACCGGTGATCGACAGTTTGTCGAGCCTTGGTATCGCCCGACCGCTCATCAACTACCGCGATGTATGGACTGCAGGCGCCGCTCGATTTGGGCCCGAGGTTCTTCCCAAGTCACTCATCGAGCGAGTGATTGTTACCAGCGTTCCCTCACGGATGGCGCTGACCGTCGGCGACGAACGGGTGCTCGTAATCGGTATCCCGTTGCCCGAAGTAGGCGCTGCTTACTTCGAGTTCGCCAGCCTCACCGAAGTGGACTCCACGCTCAACAGCGTTGGACTGTCGCTGATGTTCGCCGGCTTCATCACCACGATGTTCGGCGTGATCCTTGGTTACGTGGCATCACGCCGCGCCGTGCGGCCACTCGCCGATGCAGCTCAGGCAGCCAAGGCCATCGCTGGCGGACGCCTCGATACCCGCCTCGAGACCACTGACGACCACGACCTGAAACTGCTCGCCAACTCGTTCAACGACATGGCCTCCGCGTTGCAACAACGCGTCGAACGCGACGCTCGCTTTGCCAGCGATGTCAGCCACGAACTCCGATCGCCGCTGATGACACTTGCGGCCTCCGTCGAGGTGATGCTGGCCCGCCGAGATGACATGCCCGAGCGCGCCCAATCGGCGCTCGACCTGTTGGTGGCCGATGTGTCACGGTTTCAAGGACTCGTCGAAGACCTACTCGAAATTTCTCGATTCGATGCAGGCGCAATTCGGCTTCATCTCGAAGACCTCATCGTGGCCGAGTTTGTGCGCCAAGCCATCGGCGTGAGCAGCCTGCCCCAAACCAGGGTCACGGTCTCTGAGCGCGCTGAGAACTTTGTGATGCATGTCGATCGACGCCGACTCGCCCGCGTCATCGCCAACCTCATCGATAACGCCCGACTACATGGCGGCGGCGAGCCCGAAGTCATCGTGTCTGAGGCAGAGAACGAAGGTGAGCCAATCGGCCATGTCTGGATCGCCGTGCAAGACCACGGCGCCGGCGTGCCACTCGACGAGCGCCACCTCATTTTCGAACGGTTTGCGCGCGGCGCTGTTGCCGGCCGACGTAGCTCAAGCGACGGAGCCGGACTCGGACTTGCTCTCGTCGACGAGCATGTGCGCCTCCATGGAGGCAACGTGTGGATCGAAGACCGACTCGACGAGGAGCCTGGCGCCCGGTTCGTCATCGAACTGCCGGCGGAAGAACTCTGACCATGAACACACGTCATCATCTCGCGCTCATCTGCGTCGCTGCGCTTGCGGTCTCGGCGTGCGGCATCGCCAACGACGCAGCGCCACGAGATATCCCCCTCCAGCAACGTTCAGCGTTGATCGATGCTCCGGTGCAGGCTCCAGCCACAAGCACTGGTACCGACCGCATCTTCTTGCTCGCCCCTCAGCTACCCGACCAACCAAGTCATTTGCGGGCAACACCACGAGACGTCGGCCCATCAATCGAGGCTCGCCTGAATTCGCTGTTCGGCCCGCTCAGCGTCGCCGAGGCTCAAGGCCGATTGCTCACCGCTATCCCCGAGGGACTGAACCTGCATTCAGCGGCTCTGCAGACCAACGGCACGTTGACTATCGATGTCACCGATGAGATTCTCTCGTTGTCAAGTGGAGCGCTCATTGAGTCCGTCGCGCAGATTGTCTTCACTGCACTCGAGGTACGAAACGTGCAGCGCGTGCAGTTACTTGTGAACGGCACCAGCCAGCAGTGGCCTGGGGGCGACGGTTCGCTTCGTACAACTGCGCTCAGCGCCTTCGACTTTCCGGGTTTGATCGAGACCAGCCAGCCGAACTTTCCGGCTGTTCCGTCGCCAAACGCCTAAGGCTCAACCGAAGAAGATTGAAGCGACGTCGCGATACAAGCTGAGGTCGACAGAGCGGGTTTTGCCAGCGGCGTCGGCGAGGGGTCGCTGCACAATCTCATCGTTGATCGAGGCCACCATGTTGCCCCACGCACGCTGATGCACGGCGTCAATTGCCGCGAGCCCGTATCGCGTCGCAAGCACTCGGTCGTATGCCGATGGCGTACCGCCGCGCTGAATGTGCCCCAGCATCACGACACGCGTTTCAAATCCGGTGCGACCCTCGATCTCGGGCGCAATGCGATCGGCGACACTTCGGTGACGCACGTGACCAAACGCATCGTGCACCACTTCTTGGTCGGGCATCGTGCCACCAACTGGTTCGGCACCTTCGGCCACAACAACGATCGACGCATAGCGGCCGCGTTGATGGCGCGTCTTGAGGATCTCGCACACGTCGTCGACGTAGAACGGTTGCTCAGGAATCAAGACGACCGTGGCTCCGCCAGCGATACCTGCCTGGGTTGCAATCCACCCAGAGTCGCGGCCCATGACCTCGACCACGATGACTCGATCGTGACTCTCGGCAGTGGTGTGCAAACGATCGATTGCGTCGGTGGCAATCTGCACGGCGGTGTTGAAGCCGAATGTGATGTCGGTGCCCACGACATCGTTGTCGATGGTCTTCGGCACACCAATCACGGGCAAGCCGATATCGCGGTGCAGGTTCGAGGCAACCGTGAGCGAACCATTGCCGCCAACCACAATGAGCGCATCAAGCGACATGTCGCGCATCGTTGCGGCAACCCGTTCGACGCCATCGGGATGGTCATAGGGACTCCCCCGGCGGGTGCCCAACAACGTGCCGCCCTTTGGCAGCATGCCGCGCATTGAGTGCACGTCGAGCGCCATGGTGCGCCGCTCAAGAACGCCGTCCCATGCGTCGAGGAAGCCGACGACCTCGTCGCCATAGACCATCTCGCCCTTGCGTACCACGGCGCGAATGACTGCGTTGAGTCCGGGGCAATCGCCGCCACCGGTAAGCAGTCCTACGCGCATATCCCTCGACGATAGGCGACGACGTGCTATCACATGTGCATGGCATGGGACTCAACAAGGCCGGTGCCATGGCGCCGACTGATCCGCGAGTGGCTTATTTATGTTGCATTTGCAACTGTCGCATTTCTCTTCATCTACCGTCACGACCTGAAACTCGGACTCTTCGCTGGCCTCTTCGCCAGCGGCCCGATGTATCTGTTGTTCGGAGCAGTGCTGGCCAAGTTCGGGTACGCACGCAAGACCTTCAAAGACCTTCGAGCCGAACGCGACACCGTTGCCGCAGCAAAGGCCGCAGCACCAAGCACAACGGCCACTGGGCGTCCGAAGCCAGCGCCAACTCGGCGCACCTCGAGCGGCCCATCGTCGCAGCGCAAAGGCAACAAACCGAAGCGTCGTTAGCACGCGGGCGCTGCGGCTACCGTCTAGCCCCAATGACTACGAACACGCCCTCCAGCAATGTCTACGTTCTTGCGCTTGATGCCGGCACAACCGGCGTGCGCGCTCGAGCTGTGTTCGCCGACGGGCGTGCACCCGTGTCGTCGTATCGCGAGTTCACCCAATACTTCCCGCAACCGGGATGGGTCGAGCACGATGCGCTCGAGATCTGGCAGGCCGCCAAAGAGACCATCAACGACGTCCTCAGCCGCCTCGACGCGTTGCCGGTTGCCATTGGCATTACCAATCAACGCGAGACCACCGTTGCCTGGAGTCGCGCTACGGGCACACCACTGCACCGAGCAATCGTGTGGCAGGACCGCCGCACCGCCGCGCGATGCGACCAACTCGAGGCCGATGGCGCATTGCCGCTCGTCCGCCAACGCACGGGACTCGTGCTCGACCCGTACTTCAGCGGCACCAAGTTCGAATGGATGCTCACCCACGGCGGCGTAGAGGCCAACGACGACCTCGCGCTCGGCACGATCGACTCGTGGTTGCTGTTCAACCTCACCGGTGGCCGCGTGCACGCCACCGACCCGTCCAACGCGAGCCGGACCATGTTGTTCGACATCGGCACGCTCGCATGGGACCCCGACATGTGCACCCTGCTCAACGTGCCGATGCATGCTCTCGCCGAGGTGCTTCCCTCGAGCGGCCGTTTTGGAGTCACCAGCGAAGACAGCGGAGTCCCTGCAGGAATTCCGATCTCTGGCATCGCCGGCGATCAACAGAGCGCCCTCTTCGGACAAGCTTGCTTCACGCCGGGCATGGCCAAGAACACCTACGGCACCGGCAGCTTCGTGTTGCTCAACATTGGGTCGACATGCCCCGAGCCCAGCGAAGGCATGCTCACTACGGTGGCATGGACCTTGGCCGACGGCACCACCACTTATGCCCTCGAGGGCGCAATCTTCGTCACCGGCGCTGCGGTTCAGTGGCTACGTGACGGGCTGCAGATCATCTCGTCGAGCGATGAGGTTGGCCCGCTCGCGGCAAGTGTTCCCGACTCTGGCGGCGTCTACATCGTGCCTGCCTTTACCGGCTTGGGCAGCCCGTGGTGGGACCCGTATGCCCGCGGCTCAATCTTGGGCATCACCCGCGGCACCACTCGCGCGCACATCGCTCGCGCCGTCGTCGAGGCAATGACATACCAAGTTCGCGATGCCGTTGAGGCAATGACCGCCGTGTCGGGCACAACGCTTCATGATCTACGCGTCGATGGTGGCGCCTCGGTGCTCGACATGATGCTGCAGATGCAAGCAGATCAGCTCGGTGTGACGGTTCGTCGACCTCGCGACCAGGAAACCACCGCACTCGGCGCTGCGTTCCTTGCCGGCCTCGCCGAAGGAGTGTGGCCTTCGCTTGAGGCAATCTCCGCGCAGTGGCAACTCGAAGCAGAGTTCAGCCCAGCACAAGATCGTGCAGTGGCAGATGCTCAACATGAGCAATGGTTGCGCGCCGTAGATCGCACTCGCGGCTGAACCTGAATTGCGCAACGCCCTCGACAGGCGCTGCGATCATCCGAGCCTGGTAAGACCCTTTTTGAGGTTGCGAATGCCCTGATGGATGCGCTGCTCATTTTCGATGAGCGCGAAACGGGCGAAGCCCTCGCCGCCGGGGCCAAAACCCAGACCAGGCGACAACGCCACATCGCACTCACGCACAACGTGCGAACAGAACTCAACAGAGTTCATGTCGCTATATGACTCAGGAATTGGAGCCCACACAAACATTGAGCCCTTGGGCTTAGGGATGTCCCACCCAATGCGACCAAGACCATCGATGAGTGCGTCGCGACGACTCTCGTAGATCGCACAGACCTCTTCGGGATAATCGGAGGCTTCGTTCATGGTGACGGTGGCAGCAATCTGCACCGGCTGGAACATGCCGTAATCCAGGTAGCTCTTCAGCTTCACCAATGCCTGCACAACCTCTTTATTGCCCACGAGGAAGGCGCAACGCCAGCCTGCCATCGAGAAGCTCTTGGTCATGCTGTAGAGCTCTACAGCGCATTCCTTGGCGCCCTCGGCCTGCAGGATGGATGGCGGCTGATAGCCCTCGAAGCCAACATCGGCGTATGCGAAGTCGTGCACCACGATCATCTCGCGCTCGCGGCAGAAGTCGACCACGCGCTGCATGAAGTCGAGATCGACAACAGCGCCGGTGGGGTTATGTGGGAACGAGATCACCAGCACGCGTGGCTTGGGCCAGCCGACGTCGTAGGCCGTGGTGAGGCTGTCGAAGAAGTCGCCGGTGAAGTCGCCCTGCACGCGCGGATCGGCGAGGTGACGCATTGGCACCTGACGAAGATCGGCGCCAGCAAAGAGCGGACCATAGATGTGAATCGGGTAGCTCGGGCTTGGCACGATGGCTGCGTCGCCACGGTCGAGCAGCACCCACATCAAGTGGCTGAAGCCTTCTTTGGACCCGATGGTGTTGGTGATCTCGAGCTCAGGGTCGAGCTGCACGCCCCACTTACGCTCGTACAACGCAGCCACAGCCTCACGAAGCTTGGGCAGGCCGCGGCTGAGCGAATAGCGGTGGTTCTTGGGGTTCTGAGCGGCCTCGATGAGCTTCTCAACAGCAATGGGCGGCGAAGGAATATCGGGGTTACCGAAACCCAAGTCGATCACGTCGGCACCGGCTCGGCGAGCCTCGATCTTCAAGTTGTTGATGATCGTAAACACGTACGGCGGCAGGTTGGTGATGCGTCGGAACTCCATAATTCGCTCACGTTAGTTGCTGCAACGGTCTCCGCGGCTTATGGTCCGCGAGATCTGCGAACTTGCGGCCAGTAAGGCCTCGCGTTCGCTGGGCGTGTGCCACGATGTTGCGATGGCAAACGAACCGGGCGAAGGCTGCATTCACGTCGTCATCGAGATTCCTCGAGGCAGTCGCAACAAATACGAAATCGACCACGACACCGGCCGGGTCTTTCTCGATCGTCGACTGTTCACCGCCACCACCTATCCCGCCGATTACGGCTTCATCCCCAACACCTTGGGCGGCGACGGCGATCCACTCGATGCCTTAGTGCTGCTTGAGGACCCTGTGTACCCCGGCGTCTGGGTAGAAGCCCGTCCGGTGGGCGTGTTGTACATGCACGACGAAGCGGGCGAAGACGCCAAGATTTTGTGTGTGCCTCCTCGCGAACCGCGCTGGGAGAATGTGCACGATCTCGACGACCTCACGCCGCAGTTGGTGGCCGAAATCCAACACTTCTTCGAGGTCTACAAAGCGCTCGAGCCGGGCAAGACATCGTCTACCGGTGGCCTCGCCGGGCGCGAAGCCGCATGGGACGAGATTCGCAAGGCTCGCGGCAACTACAAAGGACCCGCGCACTAACTGGCGCTGTCGACCCGACTCAGTGTTGGGACGAAGGAAGCAGCGCTGCGCCAATGGCTCCGGCGCGCTCGCCGAGCTGGGCGAAGTTCAGCGCCGGATGAGGCCGATGCTCGGGCGAATACAGCAGCGCTGAGAACTCGCGAGCAATGGGCGGCAAGAACAAGTCTTGCGCTGCAGTGAGGCCGCCGCCGAGCACGATGCACGCCGGGTCGAGCACGTTGGTGAGGTTCACCAACCCAAGCGCAACCCAATGCGCGAACTGATCGATGACCTCAAGCAGTTCGCGATCGCCCGCACGAGCTCCCTCGACCACTTCTTCGCCGCGCCTGCCGCCAGCAAGCATCTGCAGACCGCGACCCGAAGCGAAACGCTCCCAGCAACCGCGCCGTCCACATGGGCACGCTGGGCCGTCGGGCTTCACGACCATGTGACCAATCTCGCCGGCAAAACCGTTGGCGCCGCGCTGCAGGCGACCACCCATCACGACGCCGCCGCCAATGCCAGTGCCCAGCGTGACCAGCACAACGTCGTCGAACCCGCGAGCAGCGCCGTGTTGCCATTCGGCGAGCGCCGCACACGTGGCATCGTTGTCGACCGCTACGGCAAGGCCTAAGGCATCGCTCATCGTTGGACCCACGGCGAGCTCATACGCGTCGGTGAGGTTGGGAGCAGCACGCAGCACGCCCGATCGGGTAACAAGTCCGGGCACGCCAACACCCAACGTGTCGAAGTCACCAAGCTCGCGAGCGAAGTCGACGAGTTCGGTAATGAGCACGTCGGCGCCCGTAGGAGTAGCACGCCGCTTCTCGACGAGCACGTCGCCGTTGTCGTCGAGGATGACCCCGAGAAACTTGGTACCGCCGACATCAATGCCAGCAGAACGGGTCACGTCTCGGCGCGAACCTTGAGCTCGCGGACCGTATTGAGGATTCGCTGCTCGGCGCGACGCTTGACGAAGCCAGGCAGCGGGACAACGAGTTCGATCGCCAGGTCGTAACGAATTTCGGTGCCGCCATCGGCGGTCTCGGCGAGACGATATGCGCCGTCGATAGCGCGCATGATGTCGCCACGAAGCATGTGCCAGCCCAACACGGCGGGCGCGCTCGAGTAGTCGTAGCTCAGTGTGTAGTGGGTGCTTCGTCCGAGTGCAGACGTGCGGAATTCGACCTCAACGGCGCGGCCTTGATCGTCACGCGTGCGGATGGTCGCTTCTTTGACATCTTTGGCCCACTCGGGGTACCGCTCGAAGTCAGTTGCGATTTCCCACACCCGTGCCACTGGCGCGGCCGTAGTGATGGTCTGGAATGCTGTCTCAGCCATGTGGTGAAGTCTGCTCTACTTCGGTGTCCGATGGGGGGACTCTCGGTGTATTCGGAGAATTTTCTGCAACTCGGGGTTCGAAGGTGCCATAGGTGGCGCACCACAATCCGTTGAGACCGAGACCGAACATCGGCACCAAGATGCCGAACGCCAGCGTTGATCCGGCGCGGCCATCGGTGGTGCTGCGCGACAGCGCTGTTGCCAAGCTGCACACCACCTGCACCATTAACGAGTAGTTCATCGTTCGCTGCACGCTCTTGGGCGCAGTGCCGCCGCTCAGGAAATAGAGCTGCGCAACAGCGATGTTGTCGGTTCGGCTGCGCTGCACGGCGGTCCAGTAGCTCCACAAGAAGGCGAAGATGCCGACGGCAAACAACACCAAGGCCACCACTACCCCGGCGACGCGTGTTGGGTTGTTGAACACCACTGCGGCCACCACCGACGACACAACGAACACTGCCGTGCCGATGACGTTGAGGCGAACGATGCCACCCGATGAGCTCTGTTCGATGTCGGCTTGCATGGTTTCAATCATGGCAGCGCCCCCAATGATTTACCCAGACGCTGCGCCAGCACGTCGTACGAGAACTCGCGCACCGCACGTTCGCGCCCAGCGACACCCATCGCTGCCCGACGGGCCGGGTCGTTGAGCAACGACTCGAACGCCTTGGCGACGGCGCGGTGATCGTCTGGCTCGCCGATGACGATGCCGGTCTCGCCGTGGGCCACTGCCTCGGCCGCACCACCGGAGTTTCCGGCAACCTGCACGACGCCACACGCGGCTGCCTCCAGAAAGACAATGCCGAAGCCTTCTTGCTCGAGTCCGCCCCACCTGTTGCGACACAGCATTGTGTACATATCGGCGCAGCCATAGAGCAAGGGCAGATCGTCGTGATCGACACGACCAAGAAACCGCACCGGAGCACCAAGCTCGAGGGCCAGACGTTCGAGGCGTTCGCGATCGCGGCCGCCGCCAGCGATGACCAACACAAGGTTGGGGCGCGACTGTTTGAGCAGCGCAACCGCACGAATTGCTGTGTCGAAACCTTTGCGCGGCACGAGTCGGCTGATGCCAACGATGACCTCGGCGGATTGATCGATCGAGAAGTGCTCGCGAGCAGCGTGGCGCTGGGCGGCATCGAGCGGACGAAACCGTTCGGTGTCGACGCCTGGGGCAACCACGGTGATGGGCAATGCGCGTCCGGCTGCACGTTCGGCTTCAGCGGCCGGATAACCGCCGGCAGCAATGATGTGACGCGCCCGTTTGAGCACATAGCCCAAGGCTTGCTTGCTGGCCGGAATGCGGCCAGGCACAGTGACCTCGGCGCCGTGCAACACAATGTCGTAGGGCAGTTCGAGCGACGGGCCTACGAGGCCAACCGGAAGCGCCGGGTCGAGCACCACAAAATCGGCACCGATCTCGCGGGCCATGTCGTTGATGCGACGCACCATCAACGGGTGCGGCAAAAGCACCGGCTCACGCACACGATCGATTCGAAACGCCTGCTGAGCGTCGAAGGCCGCTGTGTTTTCGTAGGGGGTGGTGAGCACCGCAAACGAATCGGGCGGAAGGCGCCGCCACCACTCCCACAGCAGCGACTGAATGCCACCGATCTTGGGTGGGAAGTCGTTGGTGACCAACAGATGTTTCATGACGCAGCCGCGGCAAGTTCGTCGATGACGATGGGATCGGTGTCGGTGAAGGCAAGCATGTGATGGCAACCGAGCTGGGCAGCGGCCCACACGGCGTGGGCGCGAAGCATCGGCTCGGAATCAACAAGGTACCGCTGCAGCACTGCACCAACGCGCACATCGGCGCCGTCGCCTACGTTGCCGAGGGCAATGAGTGCATTGCGACGCAACCACATTGGGTTGCGGTCGGCGAGATACCAGCGACCATACGAATCAATGAGCGCATCGTCGGTGGCTTCGAGCATGTCGAGCAACGGCACCCACGCCTGAATGTGTTTCGACTCGTTGACCGATGTCTTGCGCTCGAAGCGCACCGTTGGCGGACACACGATCTGGCACTCATCGCACCCGTAAATGCGATCACCAAGCGCAGCACGAAACTGCCGCGGAAACACGCCGGGGCGCTGCAACAGCCACGCCAAGCACCGACCAGCATCGACCACACCTGGCGCCACAATGGCCGCCGTAGGACAGCCATCGATGCATCGCTGGCATGATCCGCAACCGTCGGCCACGGGAGCCGCCGCCACCGGCAATGGCGCCGTGGTGATGACCGAACCGAGCACAAAAAAGCTTCCGGAGCCGGGCAGCAAAATGTTGGCGTTCTTACCGAACCAGCCGAGACCCGCGAGCCACGCGGCTTCACGATCGACAACCGAATTGTCGTCGGCAAATGCAACTGCTTTGAAACCGTCAGCACGCAGCCGCTCGACAATGGCCTTGAGCGCGATGCGCAGTGGTTCGTAATGATCGACCCACGCGTAACGAGCCACCGAGCCAACGGCGCCGGCTGGCCGATCGGGCTCGCTGAGCACGTAACTACGCGCCGCCACCACCATTGCCTGAGCGCCCTTGACCGCAGCATTGGGGTCGGTGGAACGAATGGGATTTCGATATGTGAACTGCATTGAGTCGGCGAGCCCAGCCTGCTTGCGCTCGATGAGCGAGTCACGAGCCCGTTGCATCACCCCTGCAGGAGCGATGCCCACATGATCGGCCCCAAACTTGAGACCGATGGCGCGCAGCACATCGACATAGCGGTCGTCGATGGGTTCAGAGGTTTGCTGCGGCCGCACGATGGCGAAGCGTAGGCACCAAACCGGCCTCTGCAAACAAACGAACCGCACGCTGCTCGGCGAGGTCGAACACGACAGCGGTGTGTTCGGCGGGTTCGCAGAAGAATGTGACCACACAATCGGAGCACGCCGAGGTGGCACGCATGACGCAATCGTCGCAGCTGATGATGAGGTTATTCATGGTTCGCTCCACAGTGTTGTCCGGTTCTTGTATTGCGAACACCATGACAAAGGGGTGCTACAGAGTTACTCAGTTGCCCTTCACCGGTCGCCCGCCAAGCGCCAACAACGTGTCGGAGGACAGCACATTGGCACCAGCGTTACGCACGTCGGTCACGATGGCTTGATCGTTGGTGACCACAACGAGCGGCGTCTTCGATGACAACGCAGCGACCTCGGCTCGAATGACATCGTCGGCAATCACCCCCGCTGGCGAGAACTGCACCCGGATGAGCCGCCGGCCGGCAAAAGCTCCGACCACATCGGCGCCATCAAAGATCACGTGGATATCGGTGCCGAATCGGCGGCTGATGTCTTCGAGGGTCTCGATGCACACCTTGCGTTGCTCAGCGAGTTCGAGCTTGGGCCACGCCAACTTGGCAACGTTGTAGCCATCGACAATCACGCGCACATGGGGGGTCTTCAGCAAGTGCTGAGCCACGGCCACGGTGTCGCCGAACATGCCACCCGGAATCGCAATCGGCTTGCGCTTTGATACTCGCGGTTTTACGGCAACTGGAGCCACTGGCGCTGGAGGGGTCACTGGCAGATCGGACAACAGTGCGCCAGCAGCGCGGCTCAATGCCTCAGCGAGATCGTGGGTCGAGGCGGCAGCCTTCTTCAGCGCAACGGCAGCCTCGCGGTTTACAACCGCAGCAGTTACCGAATGGCTTTCGGGAACGGTCTGATCGACTCGCTCGGTCAACACGCGATCGATAACCGCCTGAAGCTCAACGACCCGCGCCTCGGCTGCAGCGACTCGAGCATCGGCAGCGGCGTGGCCCTCAGCAATCTTTTCAATGCGATCAGACTCGTGCGTCAGCTTTGCGCGCGCCTTTTCGACTTCGCGTTGCAACTGCTGAATCTCGCGCCGCAGTGTCTCGGTTTCGGATGATGCAGCGGCAGCCTTCGCCTCGGCCTTCTCGCGACGAGCTTGCTCACGAGCGACGTCGTCGCGCACCGCCAACAGATCGGCTTGAGCGCGCGCCGTTGCCACCTCGGCGGCCTCGCGCCGACGTTCTGACTTGCGTAGCGCGGCCTCAGCCGAGGCGTTCTCAGCGGTTTGTTGCGCGGCAGCATGCAATTCGACCACGCGCTGCTCCCAACCCGGCGAGCGCTGCAGCCAGGCAATTCCAACCTCGTCGACAAGCTCAGGCGTTGCAGCCACACCGAGTCGGTTGCGGAAATCTTCGTCGGCCACGAGGGCACGGCGCACGGGTGGCATCGAGGTCTTGTCGAGCTTTTGAAACTTGAGGTACGGCTTGAGTCCCGCAGGGAAAACCAGCGGAGGGCGCATCTTCTGCCCGGCCGCCGCAACGGCTACAGCGAACTCGAGCGCGAGACGCAGTGCGACAGTTGGCAGGTCGGGAACATCGGTTGGCTCGCCTGACTGGTCTTGTTGGGGTGCCGTCGGCGCAGTCATCGGTCAAGAGTACCTGCCGAGGTCAAGCCCGGTGCTTGACAACGAACGCACGTTCGTGGTCATCTGTTCGCATGCAACGTACGTTCGATGATCTCGGAATGCCGCTGGCCGATGTCACCTTCTGTGTCATCGATCTTGAGACAACCGGCGGCGACCGCGGCAACGATCTCATCACCGAGGTTGGTGCCGTCAAAGTTCGCGGTGGCGAGTGCCTGGGCACGTTTCAAACGCTGGTCAATCCGGGCCGCGCCATCCCTGCCACCATCACGATCCTCACGGGCATCACCAACTCGATGGTGCTCACTGCTCCGCGTATCGAAGGTGTGCTGGCGGCCCTGCTCGAGTTCTGCGGAGACGCCGTCATTGTTGGCCACAACGTGCGCTTCGATGTTGGGTTCCTCAATGCGGCACTCACCCGCTCACGACGCCCAACGCTCACCAACGCCACGGTCGACACCGTCGCGCTCGCCCGCCGCCTCGTACGCGACGAAGTGCCCAACTGCAAACTCGGCACCCTGGCAGCACGCTTTCGCCTCGCCCATCAGCCAAGCCACCGCGCCCTCGACGACGCACTCGCCACAGCCGACCTGTTGCATCTGCTCATCGAACGCGCAGCGACGTTTGGTGTGATGGGCCTCGACGATTTGCACGGACTCCCCAAGATCGGCGGACATCCACAAATCGCCAAGCTCAAGCTCACCAACCATTTGCCGCGCACACCCGGTGTCTATCTGTTCCACAACGCCGCTGGCGAGGTGCTGTACGTGGGCAAGGCCACCAATCTGCGTCAGCGCGTGCGTAGCTACTTTGGCAGCGATGATCGCCGCAAGATTGGGCCAATGCTGCGCGAGGCACAACGCGTCACCCATGTTGAAACCCCCGACGTGCTCACCGCCGAGATTCTCGAGCTGCGCTATCTGCATCAGTTATCGCCGCGCTACAACAAGCAAGGCACCACGTGGGATAAATACCGATACGTGCGCTTGTCCACCAACGAGGCTCAGCCGCGGTTGTCAATTGTCAAAGAAGCCGACCGGCCCGGCACGTACCTCGGCCCGCTGTCATCGCGATCGGCGGCCGCGTTCGTCATCGACGCGATCCACACCGTTGTGCCTTTACGCGGTTGCCTCGATGCTGTGACCGACAGCAACTACGCCGACGCCGTCAACATGGTGATGCGCGGTCTCGCTGACGAGCCCGAGGTGTTGCTCGCTCCGCTACGCGAACGCATGCTGGCCCTTGCTCGCGCTCAGCAATACGAGCAGGCCGCAGCGATACGCGACCGCGCTCAAGCGTTGTCCAACGCACTTCGTCGCCAACGACTCATCGATCACGTGCGCGCCGCCGAGCAACTCGATCTGCGCATTGGCGATGTGACCTTCGAGTTCGATCACGGCCGACTCATCGATTCGCGACTCGATGGCACGCTCACCGCAGCGCTCGAGATACCGCCTCCCGAACTCGCCTCACTCGATCGTCCACTCCCCCGACACGCCGTAGACGAAACCCTGTGCATCGCCCGCTACCTCGACTCGAACAGCCACCAGATTTCGCTGCTGCGCTGCAGCGGGCAATGGGCTCGCCCGTTGGCACCGCTGGCAACGTTCGAACAACGTTCGGCCGCATAGGCACCAGCACCGTCACTCATGCAGCGTTGCCCCAGTGGCGGCGATCTGAAGAATCTTTGTGTGGCCGTCGGCGCCCAGTGAGCCAGCGATGGTCTGCGCCATATCGGCCGAGCACAGCGCCGCAACGGTTGGCCCCGAGCCCGACAGCCACGAGCACCACGCTCCGGCCGCTAGCGCCGCTTCATACGCGGCCAACGATTGCGGCACTGCGGCGAAACGCTGCTGCTGATGCAGGCGATCGTCGGTGCCGTGACGCAATGCGTCAACGTCGCCGGCAGCGAGGGCGGCGACCAAATACGCGGCATGGCCAATGTTGAATACCGCATCGGCCATCGACACCGTTGCGCTGAGCGCCGTGCGACTGTGATCGGTGCGAGTGCTGAACGACGGCACCCACACCACAACCGTTGGGTCACACCCAAGGGGAACGCGAATCGAGCGGACTCCGGTTGTGGCGACCACCCCACCAAGCACCGCTGGCGCGGCGTTGTCAGCGTGGCCCTCAAGCGCAGCTGCATGAGTCAGAACCTCGTGAGCGTTGGCGAGCACCGTCTCACGGTGGGCGCCATCGCGTTGGGCGCAGGCAAGCATTAAGCCGCCCACTCGAACCGCTGCGCTATACCCGAGGCCGCGCCCCATCGGGATCGGAGATCGAACCCACAGTTCGCCTTCGCCGCCCAACCGCCGAAATGCGACCGTCGCGAGATGATGTTGGTCGGCATGGTGGGCGCCCTCGGGAACATCGGAGCCAGGAGCCACTAACCCGACCTCGGCCCATAACGACAGGGCCATCCCCAACACGTCGAAACCTGGCCCCAAATTGGCCGAGGTAGCGGGGACGCGGGCAATCACGAAGCAGCGTCTGCGGCTTCGGCTGCACAGGCTTGCGACACGTCGACAAACCGTTGGAGCGTTGCTGCCGCGTCGCCGCTATCGATAGAACGAGCGGCGAGCTCAAGGCCTTGTTCAATATTGTCGACTGCGTCGGCGACGACAAGGCCCGCCGCGGCGTTCAACAACACGATGTCGCGATGTGCACCACGGTCGCCGGCGAGCACGCAGCGCGCCGCAGCAGCGTTGAACGCTGGATCGCCGCCCACCAGATCGCCAAGCGTTGCGGGGGCAAGACCAAGCAACTCGGGATCGATGATGAAGGTGGAGACCTCGCCCTTGTCGAGCGCAAGCACGGTCGATGCACCCATCGTGGACAGTTCGTCGAGGCCGTTGCCGTGAACAACCCATGCCTTCACAGCACCGTGGCTACGGAGCGACCCCAGCATCCGCTCGGCAAAGACCGGATTGGCAACGCCAATCAAGCTGCGGCGCACACGCCCAGGGTTGGCCATTGGCCCGAGCAAGTTGAACACCGTAGGAATACCGATCTCGCGCCGCGAGGGGCCGGCAAAACGAAACGCTGGGTGAAACCGTGTGGCCATGCAAAAGCCGATACCGGCTTCTTCGATGCAGCGCAGCACTCCCTCAGGAGACAGCTCAATGGCAACTCCAAGTGCTTCGAGCACATCGGCGGTGCCGCATTTCGACGACGAAGCACGAGCTCCGTGTTTACACACAGGAACACCGGCGCCGGCCACGACCAAGGCAGACATGGTGGACACGTTGACCGAGTGGCTGCGGTCGCCGCCAGTGCCAACTATGTCGACGGCACGCGACCGCAGATCTTCGCCAAGCGGCACCAACGTGGCCGCCTTCAGCACTGCATCGAGCAGGCCAGAGAGCTCTTCGGCTGTTTCGCCCTTGGCGCGTAAGGCAACGACAAACGCAATCAACTGCGCCGACGTTGCGGCGCCGGAGAGAATGGTGGACATCGCCTCATAGGCATCGGCTGCGGGCAGGTCTTCACGCTCAAGCAGCCGGGTCAGCAGCGCGGGCCAACCACCAATATCTTCGAAATGTGACACGCCGCACATACTACGGCGTGGATGACTACCGCCAAAAGGCTTTAGGCCGAGCGGCGGCGATAGCGAATGATGCGCCGACGCTCTCGCTCGGTGGCACCACCCCATACTCCCTGTTTCTCACGCGAAGCGAGCGCGTGCTCAAGGCAGACGATACGCACTGCACATTGTTCGCAGACCGACTTCGCTGTGGTCGCTTCTTCATCTTCATCCGGAAAAAACAAGCCGGGATCGAGCCCTCGACAGGCACCCAATTCCCGCCAAACCATTACTTTGGCCGTCACGATTAGCCCCAAACCTTCTGTGCCAATAAGCACATTGATTGACGTGGTCTATCGTCGGTTTGCGACTGCAAGCCGACGACAACCCGCAAGCTAGGCGCTGAATCGTCGCAGCGCTAGGGCCTTAGGTCAGTATTTTTCGGCAAAGGTCAATTCAGTCGAGTAGGTCGCGAAGCAGTTCGGCAACAGTGGCTGGCGACAGTTCGGCAGACTCGCGATACGCAGGGTGATCGATCTCTAGAGTGGCCTGACCAGCACCAAGTGCCTCAATCTCGGCCGGGGTCATCGAGAACTGCAGATAATGAACTGCGCTGGTGACATCGGTGCGAGTGAGCTGGCTGGCGTGTTGCTGCTCGGGAACCGAGCGAATAGCGCTGCCATCAGCGAGTCGAATAACAACGTGATTCTCGATGCCCACAAGCCGTGGAAGCCATTCGCGCATTGATTGGTCTGAAGTGAGTTCAATAAACATGGTGAGGCATAGCTGACCAGGATCGGGAACAAGCGCGTTATAGGCATCGATTTCGGCCTGAATCTCAAGATCGGTCATCAACTTCTCGACCCGGGCCATCTCTTGGATCTGATAGCGAATCGTCTCTCGCGACTCAAAAGAAACAGTGATGACCGTGCCCAACGAGACTCGACGCCTGCGGCGCAATTCGAGCACGCTGTCTCTGAACTCAGCCCGCTCACGCTCATAAGCGCGCAGGTCGGCGATGTCGCCAAGTACCAACTTCCGGGTCGATGCTGCTGTGTTCATCGTGTGCCTTCCTCGATAGCGATGCCGTAGGCGCGTGCCACCACCTGAATGGGGTGCTGGGGAACTTTGCCAGTTTGTTCGTTAATTGCTGTGTTCGCGAGGTGACAATCGCCAGCGACCACTTCGCCGTTGGCACGAGTGATCTCGTCGCCCAACTTCTTGGCAATAGGAAGCGAAATATCGGAGTTCTCAGCACGTAGACCCCACATGCCATCGATGCCACTGCACTGCTGCACGAGCTTGATCTTGGCGCCCGTGAGCTTCATGAGGTCGCGGCTCTTGAGTCCGATGTTCTGGGCCCGCAAGTGACACGGCGTGTGATAGGTGATGGTCTCGGGCACGTGGCCAGTGAATTCGGTGTCGAGCGACGTGTCGTCGTCACGATGCACCTTCATGAGGTACTCGGCTGCGTCGTAGGTGTTGTCTGCAACGGCTTGCGCCTGAGACCCGCCGACATAGTCGAGATAGTCCTTTTTGAGGATGTATCCACACGTTGGCTGCGGCACAACGATGTCGTTGCCCTTGCGAACTTCGGCAGCCAGAATTTTCACGTTCTTGTTGGCCACCTTTTTGAATTGATCCATGTCGCCGCTGTGCAGCCATGGGGCGCCGCAGCAACCAATATCGGCCAACGACACTTCGATACCGTTGCGCTCGTACACCTTGACGAGGTCGTGGCCGATACCAGGCTCTTGGTACTCAACGAGGCAGGTGGGAAACAATGCAACGCGGCCCTGACGCTTGCCGATGCGCACCTTTGGCCGGCGGTTAAACCATGTCGAGAAGCGCTGGCGGCTGAACGGCGGCAACATGCGCACGCTGGAAACACCCGCTGTCTTTTCGACCACCTTGCGGATCGCGCTGCCGGGCTTGGCGCCAAGAACTTTGTTGGCGATAGGCGCAGTGGCACTGCCGACCTTGCCGAGCAAATCGGTGCGACCCATCATCTGGGTGGTGGCCTTGTCGCGCACTGAGGCGTGACCGGTTTCTTGAAGCATCGCGTCGGCACGCAGCATCAGGCGAGGAAAGTCGAGCGCCCACTCGTGCTGGCCCGGAACGTATGGGCACACCACGTAACACAACTTGCATTGGAAACATTCGTCGACGACTTGGTCCTGCTGGGCTGGCGTGAGCCGACCCGCGTCTTGGTCATCGTGGCGATCGATCATGTCGAACAACGTCGGGAACGACGTACAGAACTTGAAACAAATTCGGCAACCATGACACAGGTCGTACACCCGCGTGAGTTCGTTGCGGACGTCGGCCTCATCGAGGTACTGGGGGTGGAAGGGGTCGTATGTCGTAGTCATGTGCTCGCCTCGAGTGTGTTGCGCCGGCGCCGAGCGCCGGCGCAACAACTCAGTTGTAGGGGTGGTTGCTCAGTCGAGGCTGTCGAGGCCCTGCTGGAACTTGCCAGCGTGGCTCTTCTCAGCGCGTGCCAGTGTCTCGAACCAGTCAGCGATCTCGCCGAAACCTTCGTCGCGAGCGGTCTTGGCGAAGCCTGGGTACATCTGGGTGTACTCGTAGGTCTCACCGGCGATGCTCGACTTGAAGTTGTCGCTGGTCTCGCCGATTGGCTCGCCAGTTGCTGGGTCGCCGACCTCGGCGAGGTACTCGAGGTGACCGAGAGCGTGGCCCGTCTCGCCTTCGGCGACCGAACGGAACAACGATGCCGCGTCGGGGTAACCCTCGACATCGGCCTTCTGGGCGAACCATGTGTAGCGGCGGTTTGCCTGGCTCTCGCCGGCGAATGCCTCTTTCAGGTTCTCGTGTGTCTTAGTGCCTTGCAGGCCCATGGTTGGCTCCTTTTTGCTTGTGATAGTTGTACTGGATTGGGGATTGGAGATTGGAGATTGGAGATTGGAGAAGGGTTACACCGTGTCGGCGCAGCGCACGCAGCGACCGCGAAACACAATGTCGGTCGTTGCCACCGTAAACGAGTGCGCATCTGACTCGTTCTGAAGCGAAACGTTGAGATGGTCGACGCCATCTACGTAGACATCAGAAATCTCGTCGCATGACACACACACCTGATGGTGATGCGCTCCGACGTTGGGGTCGAAGCGGATAGCGCCGCCTCCAAACGCAAACGATTGCAGTTCGCCCATGCCGGCGAGGTCGGTAAGCGTTTGATACACCGTGCGCAACGAGATGCCAGGCATTTGCGCGCTGGCAACCTCGAACAACGCCTCGGCGGTTGGGTGACTGGTGTTGTCGTGCAGCAACCGAAACAGCAACTGTCGTTGCGGGGTCACCTTGAGACCCAACGAACGAAAGGCTGTAGTGAGTTCGGCCGGTGTGCGCACGAAAGAAACCTTATTTGCATCTCATGCGAACTGCCAAACGCTGCGAGGTATTTTCTGGCGAAATTTGTCGGGCGTGGCACTGATGCTCTGAGTGGCCCACTCACCTAGGATCGCCCCGATGATTTCCGCCTCGAACAACACCTCCTTCGATCGAAACACGATGCTCGATCGACTCGCCAACGAAGAGTTCGACATCGTCGTTGTCGGTGGCGGCATCACTGGCGTCGGCGTCGCTCTCGACGCCGCGAGCCGCGGTTTGCGCACTGCCCTTGTTGAGCGCGACGACTTCGCTTCGGGCACCTCGTCGAAGAGTTCAAAGCTTGTCCACGGTGGTCTGCGATATCTGCAACAGGGCGAAGTTCGCCTGGTGTACGAAGCACTGCACGAGCGCCAGCGACTGCGCCGCAACGCACCACACCTCGTGTCTGTGATGCCGTTCATGATCCCAATTCTCACCAAGGGCGGCGTGGTCTCACGCAAGATTGCGCGCGCCCTCGGCAGCTCGATGTGGATGTACGACCTCACCGGCGGATGGCGCATCGGCAAGCTGCACAAGCGCCTGCGCAAGACCGCTGCATTTCAGCATCTGCCAACCATGCACGCCAACCGACTGGCCTCGGCATACCTCTATTACGACGCCAGCGCCGACGATGCCCGGTTGTGCCTCGCCGTTGCGCGAACCGCTGCCGATCATGGCGCCGCTATCGCTAACCAGTGCCCAGTCGTGCGCATCACGAAAGACTCCACCGGCGGCGCCAATGGTGTTGTTGTTCGCGCCGACGATCGCGAGATCACCGTGCGCGCCAAGGTTGTCGTGAACGCGGCGGGTGTGTGGGCCGACGATGTTCGCGCTCTCGCCGAAGCAACTCACCCCGACTCCATTCGTCCGGCCAAAGGCGTTCACATCACCGTGCCGTGGAGCAAGGTACGCAACGACATCGCCGTCATCATTCCGGTGCCCAAAGACCGGCGCAGCTTGTTCGTCGTGCCGTGGGGACCCAATCCCGACGGCACGTTTCAGTACACATACGTCGGCACCACCGACACCGACTACAACGGCGACGCAGACGACCCGCAGTGCACCAAAGACGACATCGACTATGTCTTGAGAGCTCTCAACGCAGCGGTCACTACCGACATCACCGAGGCCGACATCACCGGCGTGTGGTCAGGGCTTCGACCACTGGTCAAGTCGGTCGAATCTGGTCGCACCGCCGACCTCTCGCGTCGCCACAGCATTACCACCAACGATGCGGGCGTCATCAGCGTCACCGGCGGCAAGCTCACCACCTATCGCGAGATGGCCGAAGACACTGTCGACAAAGCGTTGCTGCAACTCGACCGCAAGGCACGTTGCCGCACCAAGGCGCTCAAGCTCGCTGGCGCAGCGGGTTTCAAAGCTGGCACGCCAGGCTCCATCGAAGCACATCTGGCATCTCGCCACGGCGGACAAGCGACGTCGGTTCAAGCGCTTATTGCCGCTGATCCAACCCTTGCGGCTGCCTTGGTCGAGGGCCTCCCCTATCTGCGCGCCGAGGCCATCTATGCCGTGCGCTACGAGATGGCTCAAGGCCTCGACGACATCTTGACCCGACGCACTCGTGCCCGACTTTTCGATCGCGACGCAACGATGCGCGCCGCCGAGTCGGTGGCTGCGCTCATCGCTGTCGAACTTGGCTGGGACGACGCCACGACGGCCGCCCAAGTGGCCTCGTTCCTCGCCAGTTGCGAAGACGAAATTTCCGCTGCAACCATCGGCGATGCCGACCTGAGAAAGGCACAGGCATGATCCAACCAACTGCCCCAATCGAGCTCACCGGTACTGCCGATCATTTCGGTGGCAACGCTGTTGCGCTCACCGATGCCTTTATCGCTCAGCTGAGCGCCGTCTGCGAAGCAAGCACCGACATCAACGCCACAGCCGACGTCAGCCGTGACTGGTGGCCACTTTCCATGCACTGGGCGCTTGCTGGCGAGGTGCCGCGCCGCGCCGCGGTCGTGGTGAAACCAACCACCACCGCCGAGGTCAGCGAAATTGCTCGCCTGTGCAACAACGAACACGTTCCGCTCACAGTGGCCGGCGGACGCTCGGGTGTGTGTGGAGCCAGCGTTCCCGTCTTTGGTGGCGTGGTACTCGACTCAACCGCGTTGCGCGGGCTCGTCAGCGTCGACGTCGCTTCTGGAATTGTCGAGGTACTGCCCGGCACATTCGGCCCAGACCTCGAATCCGAACTCCGTTCGCAGTACGGCCTCACGGTTGGTCACCTGCCGCAGAGCTTCGACATCGCCACCGTGGGCGGCTGGGTCGCATGCCGCGGCGCAGGCCAGTACAGCACCCGTTACGGCAAGATCGAAGACATGGTCGTTGGCCTCGAAGTAGTGCTCGCCGACGGCACCGTGATCTCCACCGGCGGCAGCCCGGCCGCGGCGATGGGACCCGACCTCAACCAGTTGTTCCTCGGCTCCGAAGGCACGCTTGGCATCATCACGCGCGTCTGGCTTCGAGCACACCCCGTGGCCCAAACCGAGCGCCGCGCCGCGTATAGCTTCCCCACATTCGAGGCCGGCATCGAAGCGTGCCGTCAGATCATTCGCCGCGGCGCCACGCCTGCCGTGCTTCGTCTGTACGACGCTGCAGAGTCCGCCCGTGGACAAGGTGGCGACGGAACACAAAACATGCTGCTCGTACTCGACGAAGGCGACGTGCGTCTTGTCGATGCAGTCATGCACATTGTCGACGAAGTCGCCACGGCGCAGGGCGCCACAAACCTCGGACCCGCGCTGGTCGACGCGTGGACTCACCATCGCAACGACACCAGTGCGCTGCAGGCCCTCACACGCAAGGGCTTCGTGGTCGACACACTCGAGATCGCCGCACCCTGGTCAGCACTCACCAACATTTTCGATGCCGTTCGCACCGAAATGCTCGGTGTTCCATACGCCCGCAGTTCCACGTGTCACCTCAGCCACAGCTACCTCGATGGCGCGTGCCTGTATTTCACCTTCGCTGCTACTCCCCCACCCGAAGAGGTTGAGAGCGCCTATGTTGCGATGTGGGACGCTGGCCAGCGCGCCGTGCTCGCTCACGGCGGCAACCTCTCGCATCACCACGGCGTCGGTCTGAACCGCAGCCGGTTCATGGTCGAAGCTCTCGGCGCAGCGCATGGTGTGCTCGTCGCGATGAAGCAGGCACTCGATCCCAACGGAATTCTGAACCCCGGCAAGATGGCGATGCCTTCATCGTTCGGCACTCCCGCGTGGCCATGAGCAGCCGCTGGGATCTCGTAGCGCTCAAACAAGGTGCTGGCGTCACCCTCGCATTTGCCGTGCCGTTCTCGGTGTTGGCGCGCATCTTGCACGACAACGATGCGAACAACAGCTTCGTGGTGCCACTCGTGCTCGCTGCCATTGTCGGCTTCGTACTCGGCGCCGGAGTCGCCGCATGGCGGCAGCGCTCGAACAGTCCGCTGTCCCACGGCATCGTCACCGCTGCAGGCACCTACACCGCAGTGCAAGGAACGCTCGTCGTGATCAACCTCATTCGAGGCGCAAACATCAGTTGGTTCGCACTTCTGTTCAATCTCACGGTCACGCTGGCAGCCGGCCTCATGGGCGGATTCCTCGGTATGGCCCTGCAACGTCAAGGACTGGAGCCCCGCCGATGAGCGTGCTCGTTATCGATGTCGGAACCAGTGGACTCCGCTCAGCAATCGTCACCGCCGATGCCACCGTTGGCCATGTCGACTATCGAGCATTTGCTCCGTCGACGCCTGCGCCAGGCCTCGTCGAGTTCGACGCAGTGGCAATGGGCCAAGCTGTTCTGCAGGTCGCACACGCAACACTGGCAGCCACCAACGATCGCGTCGATGCCGTTGGCATCAGCACGCAGCGAGCCTCAACAGTGGTGTGGGACCGCGTAACGGGCGAGCCCGTGGGGCCAGCCCTTGGCTGGCAAGATCTGCGCACCGTCTTCGACTGCATCATGGCCAAGGCCGATCATGGCCTTGCGCTCGCCCCGAATCAGTCGGCCACCAAGTTGACTTGGCTGCTCAACACCTACGACCCAGATCGCTCACGCGACCTGCTGTTCGGCACCATCGATTGCTGGATTGCCTGGGTGGTCTCGGGTGGCTCGCTACACATCACCGACCACACCAACGCTGCAGTCACGGGCCTGTACGACACCGCGCTGCGAAACTGGTCAACGCGAGCATGTGAGGCGCTCAACATTCCGATGCGAATGCTGCCCACCATTGTCGATTCCAGCGGCGAACTCGGCGCAGCGAGCGCATTGCCAGGCGCCCCCATGATTGGCGGCCTCGCAGGCGATCAGCAGGCCTCGCTGGTGGGCCAGGGATGCGTGCGTCCAGGGCAGGCCAAGATCACGTTCGGCACTGGCGGCATGCTCGACCTGTGCACCGGCACCGAGCCGCCGCGCAGCTCAAATCGCAGTAGCAACGGCACATTCCCCATCGTCGCGTGGACCCGCAACGGTGAAGCCACATGGGGTGTTGAGGCCATCATGTTGTCGGCCGGCACCAACGTCGAGTGGCTCCGCGACGACCTCGGAGTTATCGCCACCGCTGCCGACAGCCACGCGGTTGCATCGCAATGCGACACCACCGACGGCGTCACCTATGTGCCAGCACTGCTCGGCCTCGGCACGCCGCGTTGGGACTATGGCGCTCGAGGCGCCCTGTTCGGCATCACACGCGGCACGGGCCGCGCCCACATTGTGCGCGCCGTGCTCGAAGGCATCGCTCAACGCGGCGCCGATCTGGTCGAAGCCGCCGAAGCCGACACCGGTCTCAGCATCCCGGCGCTGCGAATCGACGGCGGAATGAGCGAGAATCCCACGTTCACGCAGGCGTTGGCCAACGCCACTGGCCGCCCGGTAGAGGTGTCGCCAGTGACCGAAGCAACCACACTCGGAGCCGGTTACCTCGCCGGACTCGCAGCGGGTACGTGGACTGACCTCAACGAGGTGGCAGACTCTTGGTCGCCCGCTCTTGTGGTCGAGCCAAACGGCTCTCTCGACCGCCAAAGTTGGCAGCAGGCAATCGAACGTTCTGCGCGTTGGATACCTGACCTATCAGCGCTCGACTTCTAGAGTTGCTGCGCATACCTCCGGCCGTCAAAGCTGGGGGAACACTTCGAAAGGACCTTGGTTCGTGGATATCAAGCAAGCGGCACTCCCCACAGCAGCCGCACATACCGCTGGCGAGTCAGCACCTATGGCGCGTCGGCGCGTTCTGGCCGCCGGTGTCTCTGGCGCAGCGCTCTCGTTGCTCCCGTGGCTCAGCGATCGCGCTGGCGCCCAAGCTCGCACGGCACCTCCCACCTCCGGCGGCGAAACGGTGATTGCCCCAACACCAACTACAACGGCACCGCCA
>JBAXER010000007.1:0-61486 GCA_037140375.1 Actinomycetota bacterium | reverse complement strand
TGCCAAGGTGAGGGTCGCGAGTTCGAATCTCGTCATCCGCTCGTTGAGAAAGGCCTGATCGGCACCCCTCGGGGATCCGATCAGGCCTTTTGCTTTTCGAGCAGGCCGATCTGTGCGCCTTCGCTGGCCGCAAATCGGAGGTGGCATGCGAGTGGGAGCTCGAGTCCGCCACCGAGGCAGTGGCCGAACATGATGACGACGGCGCGAACGTCGCGATCATCCTGAAGTGACATCACGGCGCGCTCGAGTTCGTCCATGTACTCGAGAGTCATCCGATTGTGAGGTGGGTGCTGGTTCTCGAGGATCACCACGCGTCCACGCCGTTCGATCTTGAGGGCAGTGTTGCTCTTTACGCAATCCTGCCCGGGCATGGCTCTACGACGAGAACTGGGCCCCGGTGCGCACAACCTTGAACACGTAGGTCCACTGGAACAGCACCATCCACCGGCGGTAGATCTGCAGCTCGTAGCCGTGTTCGGCGGCGATGCGGCCGATGTCGGTGTCGCAACCTTCGGCCAACGAGAGCAGCACCACGCTTGTGTCGTGCAGATGCTCGCCAAGGTCTGCGAACAAGCGCTGGAAGTACTCGAAGTTCGCGCCCGCATGAAACGCGTGGTCGAGTTGCGTTGCTGGGTCGTGGCGAAAGAACGGGGGCGTGATGGTAACGATGTCGAACGTGCCGTCGAGGTTGGCGAACAAGTCGCTCTCGATCACCGTGACCGTGAGTCCGTTGGCCTCAGCGTTGCCTTGGGTGGTCGAGCACGCCAGATCAGAGATGTCGAGTGCCGTCACCTGCGCACCGCCCTTGGCCGCCACCAGCGAGACGGCACCAGAGCCGCAGCCCACCTCGACGAACGACTTATCGGTCAGCGCCAGGCGCGCCACGGTGCGGCAGACCAACTTGGTCGAGAAGAACAAACGTGGGGGAAACACACCCACAGGAACGGTGATGTGCAGACCGCGGTAACGCGTGGTGCGCTGGCGAGACATCCACCACTCTATGTACGGGCGGTAGACGGCCTGCAGATGCCCGCTCACGCGTCGGCGTAACGATTGGGCTCTGGTGGGCAGGCCGGGCCGGGCCGAGGCGCCTACATAGATCTGCACGGGCGAGAGCTTACGTGGCGTCGCGCGCGAGCGAGACGTTGTCGAGATTCCCCCTCACCCAAACGGGTGACTTGTGTGCCGCCCGGCGAGCGAGCAGCAGAACCGATTGTTAGAGCGCCCGTACGTTTTCGGCTTGGTCGCCCTTGCGACCAGGCACCACGTCGAACTCGACGGCCTGACCCTCTTCGAGGTTCTTGAACCCGTTGCCGGCGATACCGGTGTGGTGAACGAACACATCTGCGCCGCCTTCGCGGGAGATGAAGCCGTAGCCCTTTTCGGTGTTGAAAAATTTGACGGTGCCTTGTGCCACTTCATTCTTCTTTCAATAACGACGGACAGCCCGCCGTGACCAACGAACGCGACATTAGCGCACCTCAATGGGGTGATCGCGCGGATCAACGCTGTTCGATGGTCACCTTTGCGGCGAACGAATCGGCCACCGCGGTACCGAGTCCCTTGGGCGCAGAATCGACACCGAACAGATTCAAGAACCACGCAGTGACCGCGTGCTGAATGATCGGGAAGGTGGTGGCAACCGGTACTGCCGGAGGAACGCAACCGTCGGCGCCAAGCTTGCGGAACTGAGGCTGGGCATCGAGGAATGCGCCAAGGCCTGATGCCTCGGCGATGCCGATAATGCCCTTGCCCTCGCCGAAGGTGCAGAAGTCGTCGAAGCCGTTGTGGCCGACGCCATCGATCTGCCAGAACAGCGATGGAGTAGGCACCTTCAGGTAGGCATCGTGAGTGGTGCCCTGCGGCACGACCTGATCGATGGCGCCCGCCATGAAGAAGCTTGGCTTGTCAGGAAGCGTTGTCTGCTCGGGAGCGCCAGCGCCAGTGAGAATGCCCGATGCCATCGAGACGTAGCCGTCGATGCGTGGGTCGAGCGATGCCTTCAAGATGGTGCCGCCACCAGCCGAGTGGCCAAGCGCGCCGACATGATCGAGATCGACATGGCCAGCGAAAGGACTGGTGGCCGTGGTGTTCTGAGCCGTGACGTATTCGAGTCCGCCGAGCAGATCGTCGGCCGAATCGGTGGGCACATCGGGCTTTAGGCCAGCCACTGCGTGATAGAGGTCGCGGGTCGGGTGATCGGGAGACACCACGATCATGCCCCACGAGGCGAGGTGCGAGGTGAGAAAGGCGCTACCCACGCGCACACCCGAGTAGCCATGGCTGTTGAGCACCACGGGGAACTTGCCATCGGCGACGGCCGCATCACGTGTGGCTGGGTAGCTAAATGTGGCGGGGATGTCGGCCGTGAGAATGGCCTTGATAGCCGGCGCAACGAAATCGCGGATGTCGTATGTCTCGGTGCCAGCGCTGCCGGCAACGGCTGGATACCAGATCTCGACCTTGATGTCGTTGGCGATGGTGACCGTGGTGACGCCCACGGGGTAAGGACCTGGCTCGACGTAGGCATCGCTCTGCGTAGCCGGGTCGATGGTGGTGGTTGTGGTTTCGGCGGCTGTGACCGGCGTGGTTGTGGCATCGGCGGTTGAGGCCGATGGCGACGAGCTGCTGCACGCTGCAGTGAGCAAGCCCAAGGCGGCGACCGTGGCAACAAGTGAGGGGTGAATGCGCATCAGATGATCGTGGCAGAAATGTGCGTCCTTCATCGTGTTGTGGTGATTGATCTGACGAACGAGCCGCGGAGGCGGTATCGTGCCGGAGCCGATGTGCACGTTTGTGACTCGCGGCGACGTGGCCGAATGGTTCAGGCAACGGCCTGCAAAGCCGTGTATCCGGGTTCGATTCCCGGCGTCGCCTCCAGATTTCCTTTTCCGCCGGAGTCGACGCCGAGAAGCGCGGTGAAGCTCTACGGAGCAGGGAACCATCCCAGGTAGAGCGCCTCGAGTTCTGCGCTGTACTGCGAGGTCATGCCGCAGCCCATGACCTGTCCATCGACGGCTGACACGAGGTAGTCGCCGTCCTGTTCGAACGAGGCCGAGAGCTCAGGGTCCACGGTGCCGTCGGCGGTTCCCGTGGTAACCACCACCTGATCAGCAGTGCCGTTGGCGTACCACTTGGTGACATCGAGCGTGACGGCGTTGCCCGCAATGGACACCACAGCACCGCGGAATGCCACCGTGCCGTCTGGCTGCGTGATTGATGCATCGAGTTGCATGCAGCGGGCACCTGCCGGTGACGGCGGCGCGAACGCCAATGCGATCGTGGTGGGAGCCTGAGCGTCGTCGCCTCGGAGAATGACAAATCCGAGGGCTGCCACGCCGGTGAGCGCTAGCCCGCTGATCGCGAGCATGAGCGGGCGACGGTGGCGTGCTGGTGAAGGCGCGGGCGCAGTGGGTGTGATGTTGGTCTGCATGATCTGCTCCATAAGTGCGGCGGCGCGAGGGCCGGTGGCTGACTCCATGGGTGCACTGCCAACGCGGTCTAGGCGGGCGAGTCGATCGAACAACTTGTCGTGTTGCGTGTTGCCGTTCATGTCGCCTCCTTCTGACGCTCGATGGGAATGTTCCCGACCCCTTCGTGTCCGGCACCGGCTCCGTTCTTTCGGCCGAGCGCTTCGGCCAATCGGCCCTTCGCCCGGTGGATCCGAATCGACGCCGCATTGGCGCTGATACCCAGCACTACAGCGATCTCCCGAGGTGGCAACTGCTCCCACGCCCAGAGCCGAACGATCTCACGGTCGTCGGCGTCGAGAGAAGCGAGGGCAATCTCCAACGCCGGATCCACCTCCACCGGCGAGAACGGGCGCTCGCCCATCAGACGATCCATCAAACCTGCCTGCCGGTCAGCGCTGCGCCTTCGGTTCGCCAGACAGCGGCGAGCCACGCCATAACACCATGGCAGCACGGAGTCATCGGGCACCTCGTCGAGTCGGCGCCACAGCACGAGCAACGCATCGGCCACCACATCATCGGCGGTGGCGGGGTCGGTACGTCGCAGTGCGTAGCGCTGCAATGGCTCGTACACCACACCGAACAGCAGCTCGAATCTCGCTCGGCGATCGTTCACGTAAGGTCCATGTCTGCCAACGTCCGATTTCTTTCAGCAATTTCTGCACCCGTCAGGTGACTACGACGACCGCAGTGGCCTCCCGGTTCCCGGCTTCGTTCGCGACGCGCCTCAACAGCCGAAGCGGGGTTTGATCACAAGGCCTGATTAGATCTGTCCCCGTGAATACCTTCAGCCTCAAGGCACCCTCGTTCCGTCTCCCAATGCGCACCGCTATTCGTTCAGGTGCGTGCGTTGTTGCATTTGCAACAATGGTGGGGTTGTCGTCATGCGGAAGCTCAAGCAGCACCGCGTCTGATGCATCGGTTCCTGTGCCGCAAGTTGTTCGCGAGGCACTCGGCCAGGCAACGCCGGCCAATGCGCCCGGCCAGACCCTCTACTTGCAAGAGGTCACCATCCCGGCGCACACCAAGCTGGGTACGCACCTGCATGAAGGCACACAAGTGGCCCGCGTGCGCAGCGGCGTACTTACCTACAACATCGTTTCTGGCGTTGCTGTGGTCGCTCGCGTCGACGGCAAGGTCGAGAACTTCACCGGTCCGCTGGTGATCACGTTGAACCCTGGTGACGCAATCACCGAGACCGAGCAGCTCACCCACTTTGGCGCCAACGATGGCGATGTTCCTGTGGTCATCACCCTTGCTGCACTGTTGCGCGACGGCGCCCCGCTGGCCACGCCACAGAAGTAGCTAGCGCAGCGGCTTGGTGCGGCAGTAGATGCGCGAGTCGCGCATGTCATGCTGTCGCCATGTCTGAAGCCGCATTCCCGTTTGCAGATCGCCCACTTCCAGATTGGTATGAAGACGCCAAGTTCGGCATCTTCATTCACTGGGGCCCATACACGGTTCCGTGCTTCGCTCCGGTCGAGAACAACATGGGCGACCTCATGGCTGGTGACAACTGGACCGAGGCGTTCCGTTCGAGCCCGTACACCGAGTGGTATCTCAACTCGTGGGCGCTCGAGGGCAGCGCCACAGCCAAGCATCACGCCGAGGTCTATGGCGAGCGCACCTATCAGAGCTTCGTCGAAGAATTTCGCGAGCGCTCCAATGGCGTCGACGTAGCCGATTGGTCCGATCTGTTTCAGGCTGCCGGCGCGCGCTACGTGGTACCCGTCACCAAGCATCACGATGGTTTCCTGATGTGGCAGAGCGAGCATGCCAACCCCAACCGCACCGACTGGATGGCCACGCGTGATCACGTGGGCGAGTTGGCCGATGCTGTGCGCGAGCGCGGCATGCGCTTCGGTGTGTACTACTCGGGCGGGCTCGACTGGACCTTCAGCGAGCCAGGCTTCGACAGCGTGATGGGCATGATTCAGAACATTCCGGTCACTCCTGAATACTGCGATTACGCCACGGCGCATGTGCATGAGCTCATCGAGCGTTACAACCCAAGCCTGTTGTGGAACGACATTGCGTGGCCAATGACGCTCGACCCCAACGACGTGTTTTCGTATTACTACGACCGCGTTCCCGACGGCATCGTGAACGATCGTTGGAACATCATCGCGGTGCGTTCGGGCCAACTCCACGCCGACATCGCCACCCCCGAGTACTCGACCAAGGCCTCGGACGACCGCAAGTGGGAAGTGTGTCGCGGCGTTGGTCGCTCGTTCGCATACAACCGCATGGAGACCGAGGCAACGATGCCTTCGGTCGACGAACTGATCTGGATGCTGGTCGACATCGTGGCCCGCGGCGGCAACCTGTTACTGAACGTGGGCCCGACCGCCGACGGTCAGATTCCTATGGCGCAAGCAGCGCGGCTCGTTGCGCTGGGCTGGTGGCTCCGCGTGAATGGCGATGCCATCTACGGCACCCGCACCTGGCGTATCCAGACCGGCGTTACCGACGACGGCCGCGAGGTTCGCTACACCATGAACGGTGACACCGTTTTCGCCTGCGTTGAGGGCGGACCATCGGGCGAGCTTCGTCTGGCCGACGTGTCAGTGGGCGCCGGTTCGGTAGTGACCATGCTTGGCAATAGCCGCGCACTTCCACATCGCGTTGATGGCAATGATCTGGTGATCACGCTCGTCGATCACCTGCCGGCGTCGCCAGCAACGGTGTTCGCGATTACGGGAGCGATCTAGCGCGGAGCGCCCACAAAGCGTCCGGCCTGTGTCGGACGCTCGAGGTGAGTTTGCGCGTTGGCCACTGCAGCAATGCGCTCGATCATCTCGGGTGGAGCCGCCACGGCCTTGCCGGCCACGGTGTCGACATGCAGATACATGTGCTCGCCCGTTGAGATGAGCGTGTGGTCGTCGGCGCGATGCATGCGGTTGAACAGGTGCAACCGCTTTTCGTCGTAGCTGATGACCTGCGATGTCACGTACACAGCATCGCCAGCGTGCGACTGAGCCACATAGGTGATGTGGCTCTCGACGGTGTAATAGCTGTGGCCGCCACGCAAGTAGTCGGCGTCTACGCCGAGGTATCGCAAGAAGGCATCGGCAGCATCGCCCGACATTTGCGCGTAGCGACTGTCGTTGGTGTGGCCGTTGTAATCAACCCACTCGGTGGGAATGCGAATCTCGTGCACCTTGAGTGGCTGAGCCGAGTCGGCTGCCACTGCTGGAGCAGGAGCGCGATCGAACAGTGCGCGCTCAAAGTCGGCGAGCACCTCGCCGGCGCCGTAGCCAACAGTGCGCAGACCTTGCATGACCGACACGAGGCAATCGTCGCGAAGTTCTTCGAGTTCGCGGATGGTGCTTCCGTTTGCTTGGTCATCTGATTGGGCAACGATGGTGTCGATGAGCTCTTGGTTGAGGTCGGGGACATCCATCAACTTGGTCCATGGCCACTGCAGCGTGGGCCCGAACTGAGCAAGGAAATGCTGCATTCCGGCCTCGCCGCCAGCAATGCGGTACACGAGGAACGTGCCCATGAAGCTCCAGCGCAGACCTGCGCCGAAACGGATCGCGTCGTCGATCTGCTGCGCGGTGGCGATGCCATCGTTGATGAGCCACAGGGCCTCACGCCACACCGCTTCGAGCAGGCGATCGGCAATGAATCCATCGATCTCTTTGGTGAGCATCAGCGGACGCATACCAATGGACGTGTACACCTCGGCGGCGCGCTCTTTGGCAGCGGTTGATGTTGCGTCGCCGCCACAGATCTCGACCAGTGGAAGCAGGTACACCGGGTTAAACGGATGACCCACCACGAGACGCTCTGGGTGGGTCATGCCGGCCTGAATCTGGGTTGGCAAAATGCCCGATGTCGATGAGCCGAAGACCACCGACGGGTCGGCCACCGCACTGGCGCGCTGCAGAATCGACTGCTTGAGGTCGAGTCGCTCGGGTGCGCTTTCTTGCACGAAGTCGACGCCGATAACGGCTTCTTCGGGAGTGGCCACGAAACGTAATGTGCCCTCAACCGGAAGTGGAGCCATCGTGAGCTTGGCGTAGGCGCGCCGAGCGTTGGCGATGACAGCCTCGACCTTGCGTGGCGCTTCGGGATCTGGGTCGTACAAGACCACATCGACACCATTGAGCAAAAAGCGGGCGGCCCATCCGCCGCCAATGACGCCGCCGCCCAACAGCCCAACGGTGTTGAGCCCAGGAATCGGACTCATCGCTTCACCAACTGCAGCTTGTCGCGCACGGCTTGTGCCGACATGATCTTGGCGTTCATGCCGCCCAAGATGTCGACGGCGCGCGTGACGAGTTCGGCGTTGGTGGCGAGTTGTCCGGCACCGAGATAGAGGTTGTCTTCGAGCCCAACGCGCACGTTGCCGCCAGCAAGCGCTGCCATTGCGACATATGGAATCTGCATACGGCCGATGGAGAACGCCGAGAACACAGAGCCGGGGGGCAACAGGTTGACCATGGCCATCAATGAGGTGACGTCGTCGGGTGCGCCGTACGCGATGCCCATGCACAACTGAACCATCACGGGATCATCGAGCAGGCCGTCGCGGATCATCTCTTTAACCATCACGAGGTGACCGGTGTCGAAGACTTCGAGTTCGGGGCGCACGCCGAGTGCTTGTACCTGGCGTGCCATCTCGCGCAGGATGCTTGGTGTGTTCACCATGATGTAGTCGCCGCCCGAGGCGAAGTTCATCGTGCCGCAATCGAGCGTGCAGATTTCGGGGAGCAGCGCGCGCACATGCTTGAGACGCTCGGTTGCGCCGGCCATGTCGGTGCCATCGGGGTTCGGCGGCAGGGGATTCTCGCCGGCGCCGAGCACGAGGTCTCCGCCCATGCCAGCGGTGAGGTTGATCACAACGTCGACATCGGCGGCGCGCACGCGCTCGACGACTTCGGCGTAGAGCTCGGTGTCGCGAACGCCTACGCCGGTCTCAGGGTTGCGAACGTGGATGTGCACCACTGCGGCTCCAGCCCGAGCAGCATCGATGGCCGATTCGGCGATCTGCTGCGGAGTGACCGGAACATGCGGGCTCTTTGAGGTGGTGTCGCCCGCTCCGGTAATGGCACAGGTTACGAATACGTCCCAATTCATTGTCTACGTCCTCATCGCTGATCTGGCCTGCGGCCTCCGCAGAGCGTTTCGAACATTACACCGAGGCAGAAAACGGCGCGCTATGGTCGCATTATCTTCACTCGTTCAGGCTCACTCGTTCATAGAGAAACGGTTCGGCATGGCTCTTACACCTGACTTCGACACCTATCCCATCGACTTCACGATCAGCGCGGCCACGGCCGAGCGAGGTGCAGTCCATGTCACGTGGTCCGACGGCCGGGTGAGTCGCTTCCACAACATTTGGTTGCGCGATAACTGCCCATGTGTTCAGTGCATACATCAGGTCACCAAAGAGCAGACCTTCGAACTGGTCACGGTCTCGCCCGACATTCATCCCGCAGCCGTTTCGATTGCGGCCGATGGCTCGATGTTGGTGCTGTGGTCCGAGGGTGACCACTCCAGCGAGTTCCACACGGGTTGGCTGCGCGCCAATTGCTACAGCGCCGAGGCGCGTGCCGAGCGCGTTGTGCAGCGCATCACATGGGACTCAACCACCTTGAGCGAGCCGCCAACGTTTGATGGCCCAGCCGTTTTGAGCGACGACGCTGCGCTCTACGAGTGGCTGGTTGCGCTGCGCACCTTTGGCGCCACCCGCTTGCGCAATGTGCCGTGCACCGACGAAGCAATTACTCATGTCATCGGGCGAATTGGTATTGCGAGAGACACGAACTTCGGTCTGTTCTGGGACGTGCGCAGCGAACCAAATCCAGTAACCAACGCGAACACGGCGTTGCCGTTGCCGCCCCACGTAGACCTGCCCACCCGCGAGTATCAGCCGGGTCTGCAGTTTCTGCACTGCATCGAGAACCAGGCCATTGGCGGCGACAGCATCTTGGTCGATGGCTTCCGCGTCGCCGAGTTGATGCGCGAGCAATACCCCAGCGAGTACCGCACGCTCACCACAACACCGTTCGACTGGGCCAATAGCGCAAAGGTCACCGACTATCGCTGGCGGTCGCCCATCATCGTCACCGATGCGTCGGGCACAGTGACCGAAATGCGTGTCGGTAACTGGCTGCGAGCCCCGCTCGACCTTCCGTTCGAACAAGTTGAAGAGGCCTATGCCGCGTATAGACGCCTGTTCGAGATGACATATCGCGAAGACCTGCAGCTGCGGTCTCGGTTTGAGCCAGGCGACCTTGTGGCGTTCGATAACCGCCGCGCGTTGCACGCCCGTAGCGAGTTCACCGACGCTGGTGGTCCACGGCATCTTCGCGGTGGCTACACCGAACGCGACGACCTGCACTCACGCATCCGCATGCTCGAGCGAGGCATGCGCGAGCGCCGTGTTGCGCTGGGCAATTCAACGCTGGGGTAGCACCAGGCGCACGTTGGTGTCGATATCTCGACCCGCCATGTACTCCGCAGCTCTTGGTGTGCGAAAGCCGTAGGCAAGTTCGTGGTGCAAAGCGGCGAGGCCGCCCGCTGCTTCGTTGTGATCGAGCATCGTGCTCACGATCTCGTATGAGCCGTCGGCGTGGCGCACAAGCTCAATGGCTCGGGTCTGCGACGGCCAATCGATAATCGACGACGTCGTGATTTCCCAGAAGCCGCCGTTGGGTCCCGGGCGCGGCTCAATGCGGTTGAAGTGCCGGTGGCCCACTAGCCACGCGACCACACAGCGATGGCGATGAACCACGGCCAGCATGTCGGCGGCGAGGTGGCGATCGGCGTTGTGGCCGCGCTCGTTGATCAATGTGTCGGCGCCGTGATGGCTCATCAAAATGGCAACGCGACCCGGCTGCTGATCGACCTCGGCGAGTTGCTGTTCGAGCCACGCGAGTTGCTGTGTGCCGATGCTGCCTTGGTAGTCGCCCTCGGGGTGGTTGGTGTCGATCAAGACCAACCGCACATGCTCGGTGTCGATGATGGTGTCGGTTGAATCAGCGCTCACGTTGTCGGCCGAGTAGCCCAATGCGCCGCGCGCGATGTGGGCTTCAATCCACTCGCGCTTGGTGATGGCGCGTCGGTCGGGCTTCGCTGCGATGGGGTAGCTGGGGCCAGATGAGAACGCCTCGGGTTCATCGAGGAACAGTGCCAACGGATTGTCGCTGGCAAAGCTGGTGGGGCGTTGCAGCGACTTGGTTCCGCCAACCGCAATGCGTTCGATCGCAGGATTGTTGAGCGCGGTGCCTTGGCGCATCAGGTCGTGATTGCCGGGGACGCTGGTCCACGCAAGGCCGAGCCCGAGCGATGTGCACGCCGCACTCACGCGAGCGATGAAGTGAGGTTCGGTATCGTCGGGATTCCAAAACGGCCACGCTTCGCTGAAGGCCCGAGTGGTGGTGTCTTGAGCGCTGCCAATGGCGCTGAGTGCGGTGGTGCCGCCCGCCATCACCGTGAGATACGCGTCGAGTTCGTTGCGCTGGGCGTTGTCGATGTTGTCGCCCGTGGAAAGAACGAGATCGAATGGTCGATCAGATCCGGCAGGGCTGGGGTTCTGGCGAATGCGCTCAACATGGGCGCGCAACGCCCACAGGGTGAGCGAGTCGTATGGTCGATGCATATGTAACAGCGGCCGAAACACAGGATCGTGCGCCTCGAGCTCGACCCATTCGCCACGTGCCGGCGACGCTGCATCTAACACGTGCGCGTCGGTGAGGTGCACAAGGCTGAGCAGTGTCTGGCCGACACCGTTGTTCACGCTGCCACCGAGGTCGGTGCGGGTTGCTGTTGACACTTTCGTGACCTTAGCGCCAGCGCCTATGTTGTCGCCGTGACAGATCCCTTAGCCGCGGCTGCATTGTGGACCCCACTGCGTGAGCGCGCCCTCGACACCAACATCGCGCGGTTCGCCGAGGGCGCAAACATCGACCCGCTCGATTACTCAGCGCTGCATCGCTGGTCTGTTGAATCGCCCGATGAGTTCTGGCGCGCGATCTGGAACGAGTGCGCCATCATCGGCGACCCAGGTACTGAAGTGTTGCGACGCGATCAGAATCTCGCTGCGTGTCGGTTCTTCCCCGAGGCGCGTCTCAACGTTGCAGAGAACCTGTTGGCGCATCTCCCCAACGACCAACCAGCGATTGTGGCCTACAACGAAGCAGGTCTCGATCGATCGTTGTCGTCGACCGAACTGCGCGCCGAAGTCGCCCAGCTTGCCCAAGCGTTGCGAGCCGCTGGCGTGGTTGCTGGCGATCGCATCGCGGCGTTTGTGCCCAACGGTCCCGAGGCGATCATCGCGATGTTGGCCGGTGCGTCCATTGGCGCCACGTTTGCCTCTGCGTCACCCGATTTCGGCGTGCCCGCTGTGCTTGATCGCTTTGGTCAGATCGAGCCAGTGGTGCTCATCGGCTGCCTCGAGTACACCTACGCCGGCAAGCTCATCGACTGTCGTGACAAGCTCGCCGAGATCGCGAACGGTCTGCCGACAGCGCGAGTGAAGATCTGTTTTGGTGGTGCCAACGATGGTCCCGAGGGCTTTGTTCGATGGACCGCAGTGCTCAAGGCCAACGTTGGTGCTGCACTCAAGTTCGAGCAACTGCCGTTCGATCACCCGTGGTACGTGTTGTTCAGTTCGGGCACTACCGGCAAGCCCAAGTGCATCGTGCATCGCGCTGGTGGCGTGTTGCTGATGCATGCCAAAGAACATCGTCTGCATTGCGACATCCGGCCCGGCGATGTCGTCACCTATTACACAACCACCGGGTGGATGATGTGGAACTGGTTGGCCTCGGCGCTCGGCACGGGAGCAACCGTGGTGGTGTACGACGGCTCGCCAATGTTCCCAACGCAGCATCAACTCTTCGACATGGCCGAACAGCAGCGCATCACGTTGCTGGGCGTGTCGGCCAAGTTCATCGATGGCTTGGCCAACAGCGAACTCGACGTTGCCGGCGCTCACGACTTGTCGGCGTTGCGAACCATCTGCTCCACCGGTTCTCCGTTGTCGCCACGCGGTTTCGACTACGTGTACTCATCGATCAAAGCCGATGTACACCTTGCCTCGATCTCGGGTGGCACCGATCTCTGTGCGAGCTTCGTTGGCGGCGTGCCCACGCAACCCGTGTACTCGGGTGAAATCCAAGCGCCGTTGTTAGGTATGGCTGTTGAGTTCGTCGATGAGTCCTCGCATGCGCTCGGCGTGGGCGATGGCCCCGGCGAGTTGGTGTGTGCGCAACCCTTTCCATCGCAGCCATTGGGTCTGTGGAACGACGACCCATACGGGCCCGAGGGCCGCAGCTACCGGGCCACCTACTACGACCGTTTTGAGGGCAAGTGGGCACACGGTGACTTTGCTTCGTGGACCGTGCATGGCGGCGCAGTTATCCACGGACGCTCCGACGCAACGTTGAACCCCGGGGGAGTGCGTATTGGCACCGCCGACATCTACCGCGTGGTCGATGCAATGCCCGAGGTTGCCGAATCGATCGCTTTCGGTCAGACGGTTGACAACGACGTGAAGATCATCCTTGCGGTCAAGCTCGCACCGGGCTTGGCGCTCGACGACGCCCTCTCGGCGCGCGTCAAATCAACCATCCGCGCAGCGCTCAGCCCGCGGCATGTGCCCGGCATCATCGTGGCCGTGCCAGACCTGCCGCGTACGTTCAGCGGCAAGCTGGTTGAGCTCGCGGTGGCCGATGCGGTGAACGGTCGAGTGGTGCGTAACCGCGGTTCGATCGTGAACCCTGAAGCGCTCGACGCGATTGCGGCACACCCGGCGCTGAGCCGCGACGCGAACAGCTGATTAGTCGAGCTCGGGAATGACAGCCGAGAGCTTGAGTCGCTCGAGTGCTTTCACGGTTCCGCTCATTGCGTCGGCCGGAATGGGGTGGCTGATCAGATAGCCCTGAGCCTTTGCACAGCCAAGCTCGCCCAGCACACGCAGTTGCTGCATGGTCTCTACGCCCTCGGCGACCATGTCGAGTCCGAGCGATGAGCCCATGGCGATAATGGTGCGCACCAACGAACGGTCGTTGGCGTTGTCGGCCACACCGTTGACGAAGGCACGGTCGATCTTCACGCGCTGCAACGGGAACTTCTGCAGCAGCGACAACGACGAGTAGCCAGTGCCAAAGTCGTCGAGCGCAACACGCACGCCAAGCGAGCGCAAGCGTTGCAGCGAGGCCAGCGCCAACTCGGGCTCAGAGATCATGATGCCTTCGGTGATCTCAAGCCAGAGCAGATCTGCAGGCACCTTCGAGCGGCGCAGCGCTTCGTCGACAATCGCAGGGAAGTTGGGGTCGGCGAGTTGTCGTGGCGACACGTTGACCGACATTGATGCGGACGCCGAACAGATGCCGTCGTCGATCCATCCGCGTAATTGGTTCAGCGATTCGAGCAGTGCCCATGCACCAAGTTCGATGATGGTGCCGGTCTCTTCGGCGATGGGGATGAACTCGGCCGGCGACACGTTGGTGCCGTCGCTTTGCTGCCAGCGCATGAGCGCTTCGAATCCAACGACGTCGCCAGTGGCGAGTTCGAGAATTGGCTGATGAAACATTTGCAGTTCGTGGCGTTCGAGCGCGCGGAACAATGCGGTCTCTACGGCGAGACGGTGGGTGACCTTTGCGTGCATCGATTCGTCGAACAGGGCCACGCAGTTGCGGCCGAGATCTTTGGCTTGGTACATCGCCGTGTCGGCGTGGCGAAGCAACAGTTCGGCGCTGCGGTGCGACTGCGGATCGAGCCTGGCGACGCCGATGCTCGCGGTGACAAAGACGTCGCCGGCATTGAGTGACAGCGGTTCGTGGAGTTCGTTGAGTAAGAGTTCGGCGAGGCTCATTGCATCGTCGACCGATGGCGATGCTGGGTCGAACACCACGTACTCGTCGCCTGCGATGCGGGCCACAATCGCACGCGGTGGCACGATCTGGCCGAGGCGCAACGCGATGGTGCACAACACTTCGTCGCCTGCAGGGTGACCAAGGCTGTCGTTGATGTTCTTGAACCGATCGAGGTCGATGAAGAACAGGGTTGGATGCGCTTCGCTCTTCCACGAATCGCGCAAGGCAGCGTTGACATGCTCGAGCAATCGACCGCGGTTGGGTAGCCCGGTGAGCGAGTCGGTGTGCGCCGATTGCAGTAGCTCTACCTGAGCCGAGCGGTTTTCGCGGACCGCCGACACAACGCGGGCGGTGACCACGAGCGCTAAGGCAGCAACCGACACCATGCGCACTACAAGGTCGAGGCGTCCATGCGGCACCGTTGCGGTGGCCACCATGATGGGCGCAATCAGCGCCGCGGCAGCGATGATGATTCGGCCGGTGACTGGACGATGGGGACCCACGGGTTGGCGCTCGGTGAGTGACCGCATGCTGGGGTGCAGCATCGCTGCGTAGGCGCAGCCGTAACCCAACATGTTGAGCGCCATTGCGGTGGGGCCAAGGTTGCGCGAACTGCCAGTAGTGGTGAGCGCATTGGCAATGCTGCCCGCTGCGGCAAAGGCAATGGACCCGCTGAGCCACCAAACGGCTTGCGTGCGCACCGTGTCAGAGAACAGCACGATCATGAGTAAGAACAGCACCACCGAGCCAAGCGGTTCGTAACCGTTGTGGACCAGGGCTTGCCATGTGCTGCCGTCGAACTTGTCCACGCGCGGTTGCACCAACAGAATCCAACCGAGCAGCCAACTGCCGAGGGCCACGATGCCAGCGTCGGCGAGGACTCCCCAAAAGTCGCGGCCGCAACGATTGCGCGCCACGATGGCAATCGCGCCGATCACGAGTAGCGCACAGACCAGCATTGTGATTTCGGCGGCGATGCGTGCGGGGGTATTGCTGTCAGATCTGGCCCGCAGGAAGATGGTGGCGGCATCGGCGATTCCGACAAACGCCATCGCCCGAAACAGCGCGGCGTTGATGTAGCCCCTACCGAGCGACGTGTAGGCAATGGGAACGATCTGAATCGCTACCGCTGCATAGGCCACCAATTGCAGATCGAACGAGTGGCTCAACAACGCCAAGAGCGCGGCGCATGCGGTCAGTGCCGGAAACCACCACGCTTTCGCCTGGAATCGCTGTGTCTCGCCCACATTGCCCTCACTGGTCTGCTTGTGGCTCTACTTTTACACTGCCGAGCTCGCCCAAGCGGTGATCGCTGATGAGCCTACGTAAGGTTTCGCCCGAAAGCCAGAGATTTGTGGTCGGCCAAGCACAAAGAGTGAGAACGGGTGTCGCCTCGGGCGGTGCGGTGCGCGTTGTGGCTCGTCTGCGGCGATACGGTAGGGGCGATGACCGTCTTGATGGCCCAGGTTCTATGACCTCTCTCGGTACTACGGTCACCGTCGTTGTCCCCGGTTCACATCTCATGTCTGCGCTCGTGGGCACCCGTGACGAATTCGTGCGGCAGATCGAGCAGGCATTCCCCGAGACCAGCGTGGTCATTCGGGGTAACGAAATCAGCGTTGCCGGCGGCGAAGCCGATCAGGTAGCCAAGCTCTTCGAAGAACTCGTGCTCGTGCTGCAGCGCGGCCAACACCTCGATAGCACCATGGTCACGCGCTCAATCGACATGATGAAGCAGCACGAGCTACCCAGCAAAGTGCTCACCGACGACATCATGCGTGGCGCCAAGGGCCGCTCGGTGCATCCCAAGACGGCTGGCCAGAAGCGCTACATCGACGCCATCCGTGAGAACGTCATAACGTTCGGCCTGGGTCCGGCGGGCACCGGCAAAAGCTGGTTGGCCATCGCGATGGCGGTGCATGCGCTGCAGACCAAACAGGTGCAACGCATCATCCTTACTCGCCCCGCAGTAGAGGCAGGCGAACGTCTTGGCTTTCTCCCTGGCGATCTCATGGCCAAGATCGATCCGTATCTGCGTCCGCTGTACGACGCGCTCTACGACATGGTCGAAGCCGAAGGCACGCAGAGACTCATCGAGCGTCAGGCAATCGAAGTTGCGCCGCTCGCGTTTATGCGCGGCCGCACGCTCAACAACAGCTTCATCATCCTCGACGAGGCGCAAAACACCACACCCGAGCAGATGAAGATGTTCCTCACCCGTATTGGCTTCGGCTCGAAGGTTGTGGTCACCGGCGATACAACTCAGGTCGATGTGCCCGATGGCCGCAGCGGCTTGGCAGGTCTCGAGCGCACGCTCACCGGCATCGAGGGGCTTGGCTTTGTGCACCTTGGCGCGGGCGATGTTGTGCGCCATCGAATTGTTGGCGACATCGTGGCCGCGTACGAACGTGCAACCGTGCCAACTCGTCCAGCCGACACATCGTCTCGAGGCCGTCGTGGCTGATTCTTCCCGGCCGCGCATGGGCGGCAGACGCAAGATTGGTGGCAACGTGGACCCCGAAGTGTTTGTGTCTGATGAGCAGACCGATCTACCGATCGATTTGCTTCGCTGGCAGAACCTTGCCTCGGCGGTGTTAGCTGCCGAAGGTATTCGTGGCGGCACAGAGATGTCGATCATCTTCATCACCGAGCAAGACATTGCCGAACTCAACGAGTCGTTCCTCGGCAAGACCGGCGCAACCGATGTGTTGTCGTTTCCCATCGATGCTGCCGACCTCGACATGAATCCTGCGCCCACTGGGGCAACCCGCGGCCCCGATCGGGCGCCGCTCGATCCTTCCGATATGCCCATGCTGCTGGGCGATGTCGTGATCTGTCCCAAAGTCGCCGCTCAGCAGGCACCAACCCACGCTGGCACCTTCGATGACGAGATTGCGTTGTTGGTTGTGCACGGCATCTTGCATGTGCTTGGCTACGACCACGCCGAACCCGAAGAGACAACCGTGATGCGTCGTCGCGAACTCGACCTACTCGAACAACTTCACTGGCACGGTGAGGCTCCTACTGGATTCCGACAGGACTCTCCCACACCATGATCGCTAACGAGTTCTCCACAACCGATGTCTGGCGACTCGTTGCGATCGGTGTATTGCTCGTGATGCTGGCCTTCTGCTCGGCCGCCGAGATGGGCTTGTCGCGTATGACCAAGCCCAAGGCTGCGTCACTCGTCGATAAGGGCCATCGGTCCGCCAAAGTGCTCGTGAAATTGGTGAGCGAACCTGAGCGATGGATTAACCCTCTGCTGCTCACGGTGTTCACATGCACCATCGTGCAATCAACGCTCACCGCGATTGTGTTCGACCATCTGTTTGGAACGTGGGGTCTCGTCGTTGGCGTGGTCATCAACGTGTTGGTCTTCTTCGTGTTCGCCGAAGCGGTGCCCAAGACTTACGCAGTGTTGTATCCCGAGCGTGCTGCGTTGGCCACGGCCCGCCCTGCGGCCGCACTCGTTGCCTTTCCGCCACTGCGCTGGATCTCGAAGGGCCTCATCTGGCTCACCAACGTGATCGTGCGCGGCAAAGGCCTTGAGAAGGGTCCGTTCGTTTCCGAGCAAGAGCTGCTCGGCATTGTGCAGACCGCTGCTCACGAAGGAATCGTGGAACCCGAAGAGCACATGCTCATCGAATCGGTGATCGAGTTCGGCGACACAGTGGCCCGCGAGATCATGGTGCCCCGTCCCGACATGGTGGTTGTCGATTTCGATGCCACGGTCACCGAAGCGCTCGATGTTGCTATCGCGAAGGGCGTCAGTCGGTTGCCGGTGCTCAGCGAGGGCGACGAAGACGATGTCATCGGCCTGGCGTATACCAAAGACCTGATGCGACTTGAGCGTGAAGGTAAGGGAGCCTCGCCGGTGCGCGAGATCGTGCGCTTGGCAATCGTGGTTCCCGAGAACAAGCCGGTGAGTCGCCTGATGCGCGAGATGCAGGCACAAAAGTTTCACCTCGCGTTCGTGGCCGACGAGTACGGCGCCATCGCAGGTTTGATCACACTCGAAGATTGCCTCGAAGAACTCGTCGGCGAGATCGTCGATGAGCACGACACCGAAGACGTAGAAGTCGAACGCCTCAGCAACGGCGACTATCTGGTCGACGGCGCCATGTCGGTCGACGATCTCAACGACCTGCTCGAACTCAATTTGCCCGACGACGACTGGGACACCATCGGCGGCTTTCTGTTCGGCACGCTCGAGCATGTGCCCGCTGTGGGCGAGAGTGTCGACTTTGCTGGCTGGCGGTTCTCCGCGTTCGAAGTAGAGGGCCGACGCGTGCGCCGCGTTGCCGTCAGCGTGCTGACGCATGACGCTCCAGAGCAGTTCGGCGGACTTGCCTCCGACTAACTTGCGGGCATGGAAATTTCGCTTGCAGGCAAGGTCGCGCTGGTTACCGGAGCATCGCGGGGCATTGGTCTTGCGATAGCCCAGTCATACGCCGCCGCCGGCGCGCAAGTGATGCTCAGCTCGCGCAAGCACGATCAACTCGAAATTGCGGCAAGCACCATTGCGGGCGAGACCGCAGTGTTCGCTGCCAACGTCGGCGATCTCGATGCTGCACAGCGTTGCGTCGATGCAACCATCGAGCGCTTCGGCAAGATCGATATCTTGGTGAACAACGCCGCCACCAATCCGTACTACGGGCCCACGCTTGGCGTCGACCCGTCGCGCTATGACAAGACTTTCGATGTCAACCTGCGTGGTCCGCTGTTTTGGACCAAGGCTGTCTGGGAAGCCTCGATGAAAGACAACCCCGGCGTCATCGTGAACATCGCATCGGTCGGTGGCCTTCGTGCCGAAGGCGCGCTTGGCGTGTACAACCTCACCAAGGCTGCGCTGATTCACCTCACCCGTCAGCTCGCAGGCGAGCTTGGTCCAACTCGCGTTGTGGGTATCGCTCCCGGATTGGTGCAGACCGCTTTCGCTGCGCATCTTGTCGACAACTTCGGCGACACGTTGGCCGCAAACCTGCCATTACGCCGCCTCGGGGTTCCTCAGGACATCGCCAACTTGGCCACGTTCTTGGCAAGCGATCTCGGCAACTGGATTACCGGCGAGACCTATGTCATCGATGGTGGCGCCGGCGTTGTATGAACCGCAGCGTCAATGCGTTGATCGCTGAGTAGTCGGGCGCCGAAAGCAAACGCAACGAGTATCACTGCGCCACCAACCACAAAGGGTGTGCGCAGATCGAAGTAGTACGCGATCTGGCCGCCGATGAGCGCGCCGATGGTCGCAGACCCGGTGCCAATCCAGCGATAGACGCTGTTGATGCGTCCAAACAGTTCGCTCGGAATGATCTGCTGGCGCATCGAGACCGACACCACGTTCCACAAGATGGTGGCCACGGCTTCGATGAATGCAAAGACGGCAACGAACCAGTAGTTCGGCGAGAGGCCTGTGCCGATTGCGGCGAGGCCGAATGTAATGAAGCTCACACGAAGCGATGCCGATCGGCCCAAGCGGCGAACGACTCGATCGCCGATGAGTCCGCCGAGAACTGCTCCGAGGGCCATCAGCGCCAACAGCGCGCCGTACCAGTGCTCGTTGACGTGCAATGTCTCGAGCGCGAACTGCACGAAGATGCTCACGCCGATGGTGCCGCCGAGGTTGGCCGCGCCAAGCATGATGGCCATTGTTCGCAACAATCGGTGCCGCCACAGCCACCGCACGCTCTCAGCGATCTCGTCGCCGAATGACTTATTCGGCGCATCGGTCGTCGGGGTGGGTAGCGCGCCGGGGCGCACTCGAATCGAAGCAACAAGAACGGCAGCGACAGCGAAGCTTGCAGCATCGAGTCCAAACGGAACTCCGACTGCAAGAGCAAACAGCACTGCACCAACCGGCTGACCAAGAAAGAAGTTGGCGATGGTCTCGGCCATATACATGCGACCGTTGGCCTTCGGCAACTGATCGGCGTCAACGATGGCTGGCAGAAACGCTTGGGCCGAACTGTCGAACAACACTTCGCAGATGCCCACGCCGAGCAGCAGCAGATAAAGCAACCAGATATTCAAGATGCCCGTGGCCGCGGTGATGGCGAGGCCCACGTAGAGAATGCATCGCACGGCGTTGGTGGCAACCATCAGCGTCTGGCGGTTGTACCTGTCGACAACAACTCCGACCGGCAGTGCCAACACGAACCACGGCAACGAAATGATCAGCGCAACGCCTGCGATGAGTCGGCTGTCGTGGGTCAGTGACACAGCCAAGAGCGGCATCGCCGCTGCGTTGATTCCGTCGCCAAGATTTGAGATCGTGCTGGCGACCCACTGCCGCCAGTAGGCGTGGCCCAATGTCATTGCCGCTGAGCCTAGCTGTGGGCGTTCGCCGCACAAGGGAACCGCTGAGGCTCGCCGCGTTGGGGTGATGCGTCGCGGGCGCGCGTGGATTACGGTCTCCTCCATGATCCGTGTAAGCGTTCTCTATCCCGGTGGCGACGACATCAACTTCGACCACGACTACTACAAGAACACCCACGTTCCGTTGGCGTGCTCGTCGTGGAATGTTGCTGGCGAAATCGACAAGGGCATCAGTGGCCCATACATCGCGGCCGTGCACTTCTTCTTCGAGTCAATGGAGCAGTTCCAGGCAGCGATGGCTTCGCCGGGCACCGGCGCTGTCATGGCCGACGTGGCGAACTACACCAACACAACGCCAGCGATGCAGATCTCCGAGATCGTCTAGTAGCTCGTCGCTGCTGCTATGGCGTTCGCCGGTTTCTCCACCGAAGCCATCTCGTTTTACGAGGGTCTCGTTGCAGATAACTCAAAGGTGTATTGGCAGGCCAACAAGGACTCTTTCGACGCGCATGTGAAAGGCGCGATGGTGGCACTGCTTGAAGAACTCGATGAGTTCGGTCCGTTCAACATCTTTCGCCCCTACAACGACGTTCGTTTCGCCAAGGGTCGGCCGCCCTATAAGGAGGCGATCGGTGCCGTTGGTGAGCGCGAGGGTGGCGCCATCTTCTATGTGCAGTTCTCTGCTGCTGGCCTCACGATTGGCTCTGGCTACTACGCCATGGCCACCGATCAGCTCGAGCGTTTCAGAGTGGCGGTCGACGACGATGCTCGCGGCGCCGAGATTGCAGCGATATCGGCCAAGCTGGCCAAGAAATACACCATCGGCGCGATCAGCGAACTCAAGACGGCGCCTCGCGGCTACCCCAAGGATCACCCGCGCATTGAGCTGTTGCGTCGCAAGGGCCTCACGGCTTTTATGTCGTGGACCCCTCAACCGTGGATGCACACCAAGGCAGTGGTCAAGAAGGTTCGCGACGGCTGGAACGGTGCCGGCGAGCTCAACGATTGGCTTGATGCCCACGTTGGCCCAAGCACGCTTCCGCCACCCGACTGGGACCGCTAGACGGGCGAGCTGTTGTCGCTGATGCGATACGCGCAACGAGCGTCGCCGCTGAGCAGATGTTCTTCGCGGGTCACCGTTACCGACGCTCCGAGCGCAGCCTGAAAGACCTCGAGTTCGCTGCGACACAGGCCTTGGCACGCGGTGGCCGCGCTGCAGATGGGGCAGTGATGCTCGATGAGCAACAGGTCGTTGCCGCGGTGGACGACCTCGGCGAGGTAGCCCTCGGCGGTTCGCTGCTCGCCAAGCGCCCGCACTCGCAATTCAGTGGAACCGCTAGGAAGCGCTGCTTGATACGCCGCGAGCTGCTGCGCCGAGCGGTGGTTGATGACGTGATCGAGCGCATCGTTGCCGAGCGTGGCGCGAATGGATTCGACGAGATCGACGGTGAGTTCGCTATGGCGGTCGGGAAAGAGCTCGCGGGCCAATGCCGTAGTGCGCCAGTGCAGCGCTGGTCGCCCGCGGCCAACATTGGTGCCCTCGAAGCGCTCGACGAGCCCCGATTGCTGCAGCGCTTCAAGGTGCTGGCGAACTGCAGTAGTGGTGGTGCTGAACTGGTCGGCGAGCTCTTGCGCGGTGCAATCATCGGCGCGCTTGAGCGCTTCAATGATTCGGCGCTTGGCGTCGGTGAGCTCGGACATCTCGGTCAGCCTAACGGTTTTCGTAAGTCATCTCTTTGCTAATGGCTGGCTCGACCGCTTGCGGTGGTGTTGAGTCACACAGATCAAAGCGCGCAAAGGTCGACGTGCTTTGACAGAATGTAAAACGTGACTCACGACTCCACCCCCGATACCGGCAGCGACGCGCAGATGCGCGACGCGCTCATCAACCAATTCGGCCTCGCCGATTCGGTCGTCGATTCGGATTCGTTGGCAAACAGCGTTGCCCGTTTTCGCGAACAGGGAATTGTGCTGCCTACGTTCGCCGAGCTGGCAGATCCAAGCCGCATCGACCCTGCCCGCACCGCGGGGGTAGGCAAGAACGACGCCGATGCTCGCAACCTGTTTCGTGTGCACTGGTACAACGACATCAATGGCGACCGAGTTCAGGTGCCCGATTATGTGGTGCTCACCAAAGAACTCACCGGCATCGATAGCCCAATCATCGTTGCGTTCGGCGATCGTTTCCCGATGATCACAGCGCACAAGGTGCTCGCTGCGTATAGCTGCCTGGCGCCACGCGTGGTCACCGGTCAGTTCGACCCCACTCATCACCGTGCAATCTGGCCGAGCACCGGCAACTATGCGCGCGGCGGCATCGCCATTAGTCGCATCATGGCCAGTCGCGGCGTCGCCATTCTTCCTGCCGGCATGAGCCAGGAGCGCTTCGATTGGCTCGATGAATGGTGCGCCAACCCAGCCGAAGACGTGATCAAGACCGTCGGCACCGAGAGCAATGTCAAAGAGATCTACGACGCATGCAACGAATTGGCCAAGGACCCAACCAACTTCGTTCTCAATCAGTTCTGCGAGTTCGGTAACCACCTCGGCCATTACGAGGTCACCGGCCGTGCGTTGGGTCATGTCTTTGAACACGCGGCCGCTGCAATGGGCCGCCCAAACATGCGCCTCGCAGCGTTCACCAGCGCCACCGGATCTGCCGGCACGATTGCCGCTGGCGATCGTTTGAAAGATGACTACGGCACCAAGATCGTTGCTGTCGAGGCGCTCGAATGTCCCACGATGCTCGAGAACGGATTCGGCGAGCACAACATTCAAGGCATCGGCGACAAGCACATTCCGCTGATTCACAATGTGACCAACACCGATCTTGTTGTCGCCGTCAGCGATCGCGCCACCGACGAACTCGATGTGTTGTTCAACACCTCCGAAGGCCGCGCCTACCTTGCCGAGAACAAGGGCATCTCGCCCGATCTCATTGCAGCGCTCGAGCACTTCGGGTTCTCGGCGATCTGCAACACCTTGGCCGCAATTAAGACCGCGAAGTTGCTCGGCCTCGGACCCGACGACGCGATTATCACCATTGCCACCGACGGTGCAGCGTTGTATCCCAGCGAGCGTGCCAAGACCATGGCAACTCGGTTCGGCAACGACTTCACCCGAGTCCACGCGGCCGAAGTGTTCGGCGAGCACCTCGCCAATGTCACCACCGACTCGATGTTCGAGTGCACTGAACGAGATCGCAACCGCATTTTCAACCTCGGCTACTACACATGGGTCGAGCAGCAGGGCACGCCGTTCGAGTTGTTCGAGGCGCGTCGTTCGCAGAGTTTCTGGAAGGGCCTTCGTCGCTACCTTCCGGTGTGGGACGAGCTGATCACCGAGTTCAACGCACGGGTCTCGTCGGCCGGCTGAGTTCATGCAATCAACTGCTGTTGTTGGATGGCGATGTGTCGTGTGTGGCGCCACCGTCGACATCTCCGAGCCGATGGTGTTTAAGTGCCCGAAATCAACGGCAGCAGACCCGTACCACACGTTGCAGATCGTGCAACACGACGAACGAGTGCGGCCAATTTCGGGTGACCGAAATCCGTTCCTCGCGTTTCAGCCGTTCTTTGCATGGGACTCCTTCGCAGCGTCGCTCGGCATGTCCGAAGGTGACCGCCGCGATCTCGTGATCGAGGTCGACACGCGTGTTGCTGCAGTCGACGGCACTGGGTTTGTGATCAGTCCGTTCGCGCGCGCCGATGCGCTGTCCGATGCGCTTGGCTTCAGCGCTGTCGGTGGACTGTGGATCAAAGACGAGACGCATCAGGTGGCAGGCAGCCACAAGGCGCGGCACTTGTTCAGCACGTTGCTTGCATTGCTCGTTGCCGAACGTAACGAGGCGGCGCCTTGGGGCAACCGCATCGGCAAGCGGCCGGTGCTTGCGATCTCGTCGTGTGGCAATGCAGCAATTGCAGCGTCCACGTTGGCGGCAGCAGTCGAGTGGCCGATTCAAGTATTTGTGCCCCCAACCGCGAACGCCGCATTGATGACACGCCTTCACGAACTCGGAGCCACCGTCACTGTGTGCCCTCGGCGACCGCACGATCCGCCCGGCGATCCGTGTGTGTTGCGTTACCGCGAAGCGGTGAGTGCCGGCGCGATTCCCTTTAGCGTTCAGGGTCCCGAAAATGCGTGGTGCCTCGATGGCGCGCGCAGCCTCGGATGGGAGATGGCTGCAGTGCCGTTCGATCGAATCTTCGTGCAAGTCGGCGGCGGTGCGCTCACCCGCAGCGTCATCGGTGGCCTCGCTCAGTCGGCCGCCAAGTTGCCTTTGTTGCATGCGGTGCAAGCCGAGGGATGTGCTCCGCTGGCCCGGGCGTGGCGCCGAGCGCTTGATGGACCCGGTGGTCTCGCTACAGCTGGTGCCCGCTGGAGCGAATGCATGACCGTTTGGGAAGGCGAACCATCGTCGGCGGCCGACGGAATTCTCGACGACGAAACCTACGACTGGCTCGGCATTGTCAACGGTATGGCGGCCAGTGGCGGATCACCTGTGGTCACCAGCGAAGCGCATGTGTTGCAGGCCAACGAACTGTCACTGGCGCACACCGCCATCAATGCCAGCTTCACCGGCACCGCAGGCTTAGCCGGACTGCTTGAGATACGCAGCCAGATTCGCGACGACGAACGTGTGGCGGTCATCTTCAGCGGAGTTCGTCGCTAGCGGGTATTTCGCTGGCCTCGCTCCCGAGTGCACGGCCCGATTCACGGTAGTCTGGGGCCATGTCGGATCTCCTTTCCCCCAATGCCCTCGACTCTGGTTTCGATCCACGCAGCGACGTGTTCAACCGCCTGCTCAAGAATCGCGTGATCCTGCTCGGCACCGACGTCAACGACGAAATCGCCAACCAACTCTGCGCACAGTTGCTGTACCTCGAAGGCGAAGACCCCAACGCCGACATCTGGTTGTATATCAACAGCCCCGGTGGGTCGGTCTACGCAGGCATGGCCATCTACGACACGATGCAATTCGTGAGCTGCGAAGTGGCCACCGTGTGCATGGGCATGGCGGCCAGCATGGGCCAGTTCTTGCTCACCGCAGGCGCTGCAGGCAAGCGGTTCACATTGCCAAACGCTCGCGTGATGATGCACCAGCCTCTCGCCGGCCTTCGCGGTCAGGCCGCCGACATCGCTATTCAGGCCGAGCAGCTTGGCTACACCAAGCGCCGCATGGCCGAGCTCACGGCTCACCACACCGGTCAGCCGCTCGAGAAGATCCAGGCCGACAGCGAGCGCGACCGTTGGTTCACCGCCGAAGAGGCCAAGACCTACGGCCTCGTCGACAAGGTCATCGTGAAGCGCGGCGAGATCCGCTGATCACGTTGTTAGGCGCCGCCAATGGCGCCTACGTCTAATCCGCACACAGTGAGCGCCCATGCCGCCAGGCTTTGCGCCGACTTCTGTGTCGCGTACGCCGAGTCGGCTGCCGCTTGAATCGACGCAGGGTCTTTCACGTCAACCGTGCTCGCTGTTTTGAGGTTGGCTGAAAGCTGGTCCCAGTCGGCCTGAATATCGAGTGGGGCCACCTCACCCATTTGCGAATACAGCGTGATGAGTTGAGCGATCGACGTGTCCGACGTGGGTAGCGCCCGAATGTCTTGTTTGTGCGCGGTGAGTTCGCCGCAGAACCGCTCTGCACTGCGAGTTGGTGCCGTGCCACACGAGATCATCGTGAGCGAAGCCGCACCAAGGGCTGCTGCAGCGAGGGCTGTTGTGAAGGCGGGCAGCGTTCTCATTGCTCTAGTCAAGCATTCCCAAACGGGCCGATGTTGGAACTCGCATGTTGAGCGAATGAATGCTTGATCGGCGAGTGTGGTTCACGCTTCGCCGGTAGCGTGACCACGTTGTGGGGCCGAGCCCCTCCTGTGCATCACGCGGTATTCACCGCTTGTCTGTGTCGGAGGTGAGCCATGCTCGCAGCCATTCTGTCTGCCACCCTGCTTGGTGTTGAAGGTCATTGCGTCACTGTCGAAGTGCACGTCGCCAACGGTCTGCCAAGTTTCACCATCGTCGGCTTGCCCGATGAAGTGTGCCGCGAGGCCCGAGATCGTGTTCGGGCCGCTGTGCTCTCCAGCGGGTACCCGTGGCCGTCCAAGAAAGTTACCGTCAACCTTGCGCCGTCGAGTCAACGCAAGGTGGGCTCAGGCCTCGACCTGGCGATTGCCGTGGGCGTGCTCGTGGCCGACGAGTTCATCGCAACCGAGGCTGTCGCCGACTTCGGATTCATCGCCGAACTCGGTCTCGATGGGTCGCTGCGCGCCGTTGCTGGCACGGCCCCCATGGTCGCCGCGCTCGGACGGGTGCAACCCGTTGTGGCCACGCCAAGTCGTCATGAGGCCGAGATCATCAGCGAGCGTCGGGTGTTTGTCGGTCGCACGTTGCGCGACGTTGTCGAAGCATTGAAGGGGGAAGCGGCTTGGCCCACACCTCCGGCCGACACCGTGCCCGACGATGTCACCACATTTCCCGATCTCTGCGATGTGCGTGGCCAACCTCTGGCGCGTCAAGCGCTCGAGGTGGCGGCGGCCGGTGGTCACCACGTGTTGTTCGTCGGCCCGCCGGGGTCGGGCAAGACCATGTTGGCCCAGCGCATGCCGGGGCTGTTGCCGCCGCTCACTCCGCAGGTTTCATTGGTGACCACAATGGTTCACTCGGCTGCAGGGCTGCGCTTGCCCCCGGGTGGGCTCATTAGTCGAGCGCCGTTTCGTTCGCCCCACCACACCTGTTCGATCGTGGCGCTTGTGGGTGGCGGTACCGCTGCGTTGCGACCCGGCGAAATCTCGTTAGCGAACGGGGGAATACTTTTTTTGGATGAGCTCGGCGAATTTTCTCCAGCCGTGCTCGATGGTCTTCGCCAGCCGCTCGAAGAGGGCGTGGTGCGCATTGCTCGGGCCCGCGCCAGTGCCACGTTGCCAGCGCAGTTCTTGTTGGTCGCGGCAACCAACCCATGCCCGTGCGGCGGTGGTGCGCCCGGTTCATGCGAATGCGACGATGGTGCCAAGTCGCGCTATCTGCGCCGGTTGTCGGGGCCGCTGCTCGACAGGTTCGATCTGCGCGTGCCGGTGCACCGTCCCGGTGTCGACGAACTTGTGGTCGGCGGAGTCGGCGAATCATCGGCCGAGGTGGCCGTCAGGGTCGCCCGCGCCCGGCAGTTCGCGCTCGAGCGTAACGGCACGCTCAATGCGTCGATCCCGGGCGCGCTGCTCGACTCGTTGGCGCCGCTTGAGCCCAAAGCGCAGAAGCTGTTGCGCGCTGAGCTCGAAAACGATCGGCTCACTGGTCGCGGCTATCACCGGGTGCGGCGTGTGGCGCGCACGCTCGCCGATCTCGAACCCGAGCACCACGACACGGTTCTGGAGCAACACGTGGTGATGGCCTTGCAGTTTCGGGTGCGGCTATCGCCCTTGCTTCGTGGTCGTGCAGCATGAGCGCGGGCTGCTCCGACACCGACTCCCATGACCAGCACGCCCTGCCCGATGAGGCCTTCGCGGCGTCGCTCGCTGGCTTCGACCGGATGACCGTGAACCGTCTCAATGTGCTGCTCGCGCTCCTGTCGCCGGCTCAGGCGTTTGCCGTTGCCGCAGGTCACGAACAACCTCGCGGCTTGGTGCGACAACTCTTCGCACTCGAGGGCCTCGCGGCTGCATGGCGTCAGAGCGCGCTGCGGCGCCCACCCGAGATCGTGTACGAGCAGTGCTTGAGCGCCGGCGTGTCGGTGCTCATCCGCGGCCGTGATGGTTTCCCGCTGCCGTTACTCAACGACCCAGCGCCGGCGGCTGTGTTGTTCGTGCGCGGCGACCTCGCCCGAATTAGTGGCCGCCGGGTGGGCATCATTGGTACCCGCAATGCCACCAGTTCGGGCCGTGATACGGCCACGATGCTCGGTCGAGATTTGGCTGCACTCGGCGTGCACGTTGTGTCGGGGCTGGCCCGAGGTATCGATGGCTGTGCACATCGTGGGGCCTTGTCGGTGGCCAACGGTGCAGCTCCTTTGGCGGTTGTGGCTTCGGGCCTCGATGTTGTGTATCCGCGAGAACACGCAGCGCTGTGGCAGCAGGTAGCCGAGCAAGGTGCCCTCATCTCCGAAGGGCCGCCGGGCACGGTTCCCGAGGCCTACCGGTTTCCGCTTCGCAATCGAATCTTGGCGGGGTTCAGCGAGGTGTTGGTCGTGGTCGAGTCGCGCTCGAGCGGAGGTTCGCTCATCACCGTCAACGAAGCGCGCGACCGCGGAATTCTCGTGATGGCAGTACCCGGCGCTCTTCGCAATCGGGCATCCGAGGGAACCAACTCGCTGGTGCGTGACGGCTGTCCGATAGTTCTCGATGTCGACGACGTGCTCGTCGGGCTCGGTCTCGATTCGCGGCGCGCCGGGGGAGTTGCCTACGACCCCCGCCCGAGGCCGTCAGCCGCCGATACCGAACTGCTCGATGCGCTCAACGAACCGCGAACGCTCGATCATCTGGTGCTTGTTACTGGGCAGTCGTTGGTCGACTGCGCAATGGGTCTCGCCCGACTGGAGGCCGACGGCTGGGTGCACCAAGTGAATGGCTGGTTCGAGGCGGCCGCCGACTCGGCACTGTATGGCTTCAGGTCACCCACATGATCGCCAGAAGCGAATACCCTCGTGTCAATGCGTGGACCCACCGTTGCAGCCGAGGCGGCCGTTATCGAGCCGCACGACCAACTGTGGCGCGCTCAAGACTTCGCCGACTCGCTCACGTCGTCGTCGCCCAACACGGTGGCGGCATACAGCAGCGATATCGCTGGCTTCATCGAGTGGGCGCAGCGATCGGGCATTACGTCGCCCGAGAGTGTCGATCGTTTGGTCCTACGTCGCTATGTCGCATACCTCACCACCCGACAATTCGCTCGCCGCAGCGTGTCTCGCAAGGTCGCTGGGCTGCGTCGGTACTTCCAGTGGCTGCGACGTAGCGGTGCCATCGCGCTCGATCCTGCGGTCAGCCTGCGTGCGCCAGGCGGCACTGGTCGGTTACCGAAAGTGCTCTCAAGCGCAGACATCAATGTGCTGCTCGATGCTGCGAGCGCCGATGACGAACCCGAGTGGCGTCGCCTGCGCGACGATGCCGTGCTCGAGTTGCTCTACGGCAGCGGCACTCGCGTCAGCGAACTCTGTGGCCTCGATGTCGACAATCTCGACCTTTCCGGCTCCGCGGTATCCGTGTGGGGTAAAGGCAGCAAGCAGCGCCGAGTGCCGTTGTCGTCTCCAGCCTCAGCGGCACTGTCGTCGTGGCTACGTATTCGCGGCGAAGTTGTCGATGAATCCGCGGGCGCAGCGTTGTTCGCGAACGAGCGCGGCAAGCGACTCACGCCGCGCGACGTTCGGCGAATTGTTGACCGTCGATCACCAGTTCCCACACATCCGCATGCGCTACGGCATAGTTTTGCTACGCATCTGCTCGATGGTGGAGCCGATTTGCGTGCAGTTCAAGAACTGTTGGGGCATAGTGATGTCGCAACGACGCAGCGTTATACCCACGTCAGCAAGGAACGACTCCGTACCGTGTATTCACAAACGCATCCGAGGGCTTGAGACCATGAGGGAAAGCTTTGGGCGAGCCTCTGGCGACGAAGAACTGATGGGTTGGTGGGATCGCTGGTTAGACCATCGCGATCCCAAAGCACGTGAGCGCCTCATCGTGCACTACTCGCCGTTGGTCAAGTTCGTGGCTGGCCGTGTTGGTGCGGGTCTGCCCAACAGCGTCGATTCGGGCGACTTAGTGAGCGCAGGCGTGTTCGGTCTCATCGATGCCGTCGAGCGGTTCGACTCTGAGCGCGGCGTCAAGTTCGAAACCTTTGCGGTGCCGCGCATCCGCGGCGCGATCTTCGACGGCCTGCGCCAACTCGATTGGGTACCTCGGTCGGTGCGTAGCCGCGCTCGCGAGGTTGAGACTGCATTCCACGATCTCGAGGCAAAGCTTGGCCGCAGCCCTAGCGACGAAGAGTTGTCGCTGCACCTCGGCATCACCAGCACCGAGTTCAGGCGCTGGCTCGCTGCCATTGCCTCCACCACTGTGGGTCCACTCGATCGCGCCCTCGTTGCTGGCGTCGAGCCCACTTCGCTTCGCGGCGAAACGCCAGACAGCCCGGCTGGCGCCTACGAAGAAGGCGAAGTTCGCCAAGCGGTTCGCTCCGAAGTTCGCAAACTGCCAGAGCGCGAGCGCTTGGTGCTCTCGCTGTACTACGACGAAGGCCTCACGCTTGCTGAAATCGGCGTGGTGCTCGGCGTCACCGAAAGCCGCGTGTCGCAGATTCACACCAAGTCGGTGTTGCACCTCAGGTCGCGTATGGCCTCCAGCGGTATGAGCTAGCGCTCCAATCGCTCGTCGCACTCACCTCTGAGTGCCAGTTTCCGCCGGCCAAATCACTGGCCGCCGACCTCGTTGGAGGTTGTCATGAATGGTTTGTTCGCTCTCGTAGCCCTGTGGGTGAGCACTGTGTCACCCTTGCCCTCGCCCGCAACCCGGCCGCCATGCTTGTTGCCCCCGGTACAAGCTCGCGTTGTTGTGCCGTTCAGAGCCCCGCTGTGCCCATATTGCAGTGGCAAACGAGGTATCGAATATGCCACGAGCAGGCACGATGCGGTTCGGGCGGCGGCTGGTGGCGTCGTTACATTCAGTGGCGTTGTGGTGGCCACCCGATACGTGGTTGTCGCCCATGCCGACCACATGTTGGCCACCTACGGGATGCTCGCCGATTCCGCTGTGCGCAGCGGTGACCGGATCACTGAAGGCCAAATCGTTGGGCATGCGACGTCGCGGCTGTATTTCGGCCTGCGCCGCAGCGGCGTATACATCGACCCGGTGCCGCTGCTGATGCTGCGACGGTGGCGCAGCCACCTCATCCCTGCCAATGGCGGACCATCTCGGCCCACCCAAAAGCGGCAATCAAGCTGCGAGATCGTTGCGGCAACCGGCGAGGTCACCCGATAGCATTGCCAGCGACTTGTCGACCCGACCGGTCAAAAATCATTCGCATCTCGCACACACTGCGGTCGCCTCGGCGCCGTGCGAGCTGCCCGCCAACCGCAGTAGAGGAGAATGTCATGGCAGTCGTTACTACGCGCCAAATGCTCGAAGCCGGAGTCCACTTCGGTCACCAGACCCGCCGTTGGAACCCGAAGATGAAGCGTTTCATCTTCGGTGAGCGCAACGGCATCTACATCATCGATCTCGAGCAGACGCTCCAGCGTGCCGAGGTTGCCTACAACTTCGTTCGTGAGTTGTCAGCCAAGGGCGGCACGGTGTTGTTCATCGGCACCAAGAAGCAAGCGCAAGATCCAGTGCGCAGCTACGCCGAAAAGAGCGGCATGCCGTACATCAACGAGCGTTGGCTCGGTGGCATGCTCACCAACTTTGAGACCATCTCGAAGCGCGTTGCCAAGATGCAGGAATACGAGCGCATGAAGATCTCGGGCGAGTTCGATGCAATGCCAAAGAAGGAAGCCCTGTTGCTGAGCCGTGAGCTCGAGAAGCTGCAGAAGAACCTCGGCGGTATCCGCGATCTCGGCCAGCGTCCCGACGCTGTGTTCATCCTCGACACCAAAAAAGAGCACATCGCTGTCACCGAGGCCAACAAGCTGAAGATCCCTGTGATCGCAGTTGTCGACACCAACGTTGACCCCGATGTCATCCAGTTCCCAATCCCAGGTAACGACGACGCAATCCGCGCCAACGCCCTGATGTGCCGCGTGATCGCCGAAGCAGTGGCTGAAGGTCGCTACATGGCATCGCGTCGCAACCCAAGCGCAGCGCCAAAGCGCACTGCCGAGCAGGACGCCGAGTTCGTGGCAGCGCAAGCCGATGCCCGTGCCCAGGCCGCCGCTGCACAGGCCGAGCGCGAAGCTCGCCTCGCCGCTGCACAAGCACCAACCGAAGTCGCCGCAGAAGTTGCTGCGCCCGACACCACCGACACCACCGACACTGCCGAAACCACGGAAGGCTGAACCATGGCTGTAAACGCAAAAGACGTCCAAGCACTGCGCCAATCAACCGGCGCCGGAATGATGGACTGCAAGAAGGCACTCGAGGAGTCCGACGGCGACGTCGAGAACGCCAAGCAGTGGCTTCGTGAGAAGGGCTTGGCTGCTTCAGCCAAGCGCGACGATCGCGAAAACACTCAGGGCCTCGTGGCTTTGCTCATCGAGGGCAACGTCGGTGCCATCGTCAAGCTCAAGTGCGAGACAGACTTCGTCGCCGCCAGCGATCAGTTCAAGGCCGAGGCGGCTGCGCTGGTTTCGTTGGTTGTCGCCAAGGGCGCCGAAGCGGTTGCCGAGCACGCTGCGATCATCGACGATCTGCGTATCACACTGAAAGAGAAGATCGAGATCGGCGATGTCGTTCGTATCGACGCCGCTGCAGGCAACACCATCGATTCCTACATTCACATGCAGGGTGGCCGTGGCGTCAACGCAGTGCTCGTCGAGATGTCGGGTGCTGGCTCTGAGCTCGCTCACGATGTCGCTGTGCATATTGCCTTTGCTCGGCCGAAGTACCTCAAGCGCGACGATGTTCCCGCCGAGGTGGTCGCTCACGAGCGTGCCACCCTCGAGACCATCACCCGCAACGAGGGCAAGCCCGAAGCTGCAATCTCAAAGGTTGTCGAAGGTCGCATCGTTGGCTTCTTCAAAGATGTCTGCTTGCTCGACCAGCCATACGCCAAGGACGACAAGGTCTCGATCACACAGCTCATCGGAGCTGCAAGCATCGTGAACTTCGCTCAAGTCGAGATCGGCTAGTTCGCCATGGCCTCGCCACGCTGGAAGCGCATTGTCTTCAAGCCGTCGGGCGAGGCCTTGGCCGGACCATCCGGGTCAGGCCTTGATGGGGCCACGTTGGCTCACACCGCACTCGAGATTCTCGACGTGCGCGAAAACCTCGGTGTCGATGTTGCCGTCGTCGTTGGCGGCGGCAACTTCTGGCGTGGTCGCACCGGCGCAATGACCGGCATGGATGCTACGCAGTCCGATCACATCGGCATGCTCGGCACCGTGATGAACGCACTGGCGTTGCAAGACGCGCTCGAGCGCGCCGGCCAGCCAACACGAGTGCAGTCGGCAATCGAGATGCCCAGAATCGCCGAGCCATACATTCGTCGTCGCGCCATGCGCCACCTCGAAAAGGGTCGCGTTGTCATCTTTGCTGCCGGTACCGGCAACCCGTTTTTCACTACCGATACCGCTGCGGCGCTGCGTGCAGCCGAAATCGATGCCGATGCCTTGCTGAAAGGCACACACTCGGGCGTCGACGGCGTGTACTCAGCCGACCCACGTATCGATCCCACCGCAACGAAGTACGACGAGATCAGTTACATGGATGTCATGAACAAAGATCTCAAGGTCATGGACTCCACGGCGATTGCGTTCTGCCGTGACAACAAGCTGCCCATCGTGGTGTTTGACATGTCTGCGCACGGGGCCCTGAGAGCAATTCTCGAAGGCCATCGCGTCGGCACCATCGTTCGCGACGCCTGATCAAACTCGGTTGTCCACGCTCAGACGTTGGCGCGTCTGTAACCTGTGTCCGTGATTGAAGAGACCATTCTTGAAGCCATCGAAAAGATGGACAAAGCCGTTGAGCACGTACAGTCCCAATTCACCACTGTGCGTACCGGCCGGGCAACACCTGCCTTGGTCGAGCGCATCATGGTCGACTACTACGGATCCACAGTGCCGCTGCAGCAGCTGGCCGGTTTCCAAGTGCCTGAGGCCCGGCAACTGATTGTGAAGCCGCATGATCGTGCGTCGCTTGCCGCCATCGAAAAGGCCATTCGCGAAAGCGACCTTGGTATCTCACCGTCGAACGACGGCGTGGTGATTCGCCTCAACATTCCTGCGCTCACCGAACAGCGCCGCAAGGAATACGTGAAGATCGTGAAGAACCTCGCTGAGGACGGACGCATTGCCGTTCGCAACCTTCGTCGCGATGCTCGCAAGCATCTCGAGGCAGCCGAGAAAGCCAGCGCCATTTCGGCCGATGAGCTCGAGCGTGCCGAAAAGGACATGGAAAAGATCACGCACGATCACGTCGAACTGATCGATAAAGCCTTCATTCGCAAAGAGCAAGAGTTGCTCGAAGTATGAACCTCGCCGTAGCTGTGGCCGATATGAACGGAGTAACCCAATGAGTGACGACGTATGGCGCAATCGCGGACGCGAGGACGAAGATTTCGGCCCGCCGCTGTTTGGTGACGACTCCGATTCGGGAACTCACGAACGCCCTGCAGAGCGCAAGCGCGATAAGCCAATCGTGTTCGACGACAGCACCGGTTCGCTGCCACATTGGACCGAGCCACCAACCGGCGAGATTCCTCGGCCACGTTCGGGTGGTGCCGACGAAGTGCGCGACCCCACCGACGACCTCGACGTGTGGTCATCGTTTTCGGGACAAGCTCCGGTGTGGAACGACGATCCGGTCGACGACACGGGTCGTTCGTCCGACGATTACTCAGACTCGATTCGCGTGCCGTCATCGGCCGATGTCACCGCCGCCGAGGATCAGTACTTCGATGTCACCGATGCAGACATCAGCGGCGCCGTAGCGCGCCGCGGACCTGGCCGCATCACCATCGGCACCGACCCAACCGGCGAGGGCATGGGGCGACCCACGCCATCAAAGGGCAGGGCGCGTACCTCACGCGAAGAGCAGCAGCGCGCTGCGCGCAGCGCACGTCCGGCTGGCTCTGTTCGCGCCGCGCCAGCACAGTCATCGAAGGCCACTGCCGGAGTCGGCGGGCGCGACATGCCAACCGCTGTGGCCGTTGGTGCGCTGATGTCAGCGGTGTTTGTTGGCGCCATCATCTGGAAGCCGCAGGCCGTGTTGGCCATCGTGGTGGTCATCATCGGTCTCGCCGCTGTCGAGTACTTCGAGAAGGTCACTGAAAAGGGCTACCAGCCCGCCACTGTTGTTGGCATCGTTGCCTGCGCCGCCGCCCCGCTGGCCGCCTATTGGGTCGGCGAGCGAGCGGTTCCGCTCGTGTTGATTTTTGCCTTCATCGCCGGATCCGTTACGTTCATCGGCGCTCAAGGCCTGAGCTCGAGCCCGATGCCGAACATGGCGATTACCACACTGGGTGTGAGTTGGATCGGCCTTGCTGGCGCGTACGGCGGACTGATCTTGGGAGCGCAAACGTCGGGTCTGATCCCGGGTCACGCCGGAACCGACACGTTGCTGCTGCTTGCAGTCGGCGTCGTCGTGAACGACGTGGGGGCATTGTTCGTTGGTTCGGCTGCTGGGCGCACACCACTTCGCGGATGGATCAGCCCAAACAAGTCAGTCGAGGGTTTCATCGGCGGTGCGTTGCTCACCATCATCGCAATGGTCGTCATCGGCATCGCGGGCAAGAGCGACACATGGAGCAATCCAAATCTCGTGCTGCTCGGCGTGGTCATCGCGATTATGGCGCCGCTCGGCGATCTCACCGAGAGCATGTTCAAGCGCAACCTCGACGTCAAAGACTTCGGCAGCATCGTGAAGGGGCACGGTGGCATCCTCGATCGTTTCGACGGTTTCTTGTTCACGCTGCCAGCGGTCTTCTACCTGATGATGGTGCTTGAGCCGTGGGTGAGCGCCGCTCCGAAGTAATCAAACTGCGGTGATGATCGCGCACGCGACGTACTTTCGAGCCGTGTAGATGACAGAATTGCGGGGTCATGTGTGCCCAACGCGTTGCCATTGCTGGCTCAACAGGTTCTATCGGCACTCAAACTCTCGATGTGGTTCGCGCTGAACCGGGCGAGTACGAGGTCGTAGCGCTCGGTGTGGGTTCGTCGATCGAGGCGCTCATCGCCCAGGCCAACGAATTTCGACCCAAGCTTGTGGTCGTTGCCGACCCCACCAAGCGCGCCGCGGTTGCGAGTGCGCTGCCGTTTGCCGAAGTTGTTGGCGACCTTGCTGCGTTGGTCGACGACGCCGATGTAGTAGTCAACGGTGTGGTTGGCTTCGCTGGCCTTGCGGTCACGGTGGCCACGCTTCGCGCTGGCAAACGATTGGCACTGGCCAACAAAGAGAGCCTCATCGCAGCCGGCCCGGTTGTACAGCCGCTGCGATCGATTGCAGGCGCCGAACTCGTGCCGGTCGATTCCGAGCATTGCGCCGTGCACCAGTGTCTGCGTTCGAGCGCCCGTCCCGTTGCCGAGCTGTCTCGCATTGTGCTCACCGCAAGCGGTGGGCCGTTTCGGGGCCGCACCAGCGCCGAGCTTGCCAACGTTGGTGTCGAGCAAGCGCTGAACCACCCCACATGGAAGATGGGCCCCAAGATCACCATTGATTCATCCACGTTGATGAACAAGGGACTCGAGGTCATCGAGGCACACGAACTCTTCGGTACGCCCTACGACCAGATCGATGTTGTGGTGCATCCACAATCGGTGATCCACTCGATGGTCGAGTTCACCGATGGTGCCACCATTGCGCAACTCAGCATGCCCGACATGCGCCTTGCCATCGGATACGCGCTGGCCTATCCCAATCGCATCGCCACCCCGTTTGGTCGAATCGATTGGACCACCTTGGCTCGCCTCGATTTCGAAGCTCCCGATGTCGCCACGTTTCGCTGCCTCACCTTGGCCTATGCGGCCGGGCGGGTGGGCGGCTCGGCCCCAGCGTGGCTCAGTGCGGCCAACGAAGAAGCCGTCGACGCGTTCCTCGCAGGTCGCATCCGCTGGAGCCAAATTGCCGAGATTTGCGACGCGGTGCTTCAGCAGCACCACGAGACAGCCGATAGAACAAATATGACCGTCGATGACATCGTGCAGGCCGATGCCCTCGCACGTCGTATAGCGCACGAGGAGCTCGCTCGATGAGCAACACATACACCAAGGTTCGTAATGAGATCGTTGCTGGCGGCGCTGTAGATGCTGTCGACGAAACAGTTGGCGGCCTCAGGGCGGTCGTCGGGGTTGGCGCGCTGTTGGCCCTGCTCGTGGTGCTGGCTGTCTCGAACATCTGGATCTTCGTGTTTGTGGTGGGCTTGTTGGCCTCGGTGTTCTTGCACGAGGTCGGACACTTCGTGACGGCGCGCCGCTCGGGCATGAAGGTCACTCAGTTCTTTATGGGTATGGGACCGCGGTTGTGGAGTTTTCAGCGCAACGGAGTCGAGTACGGCGTGCGGGCCCTGCCGATTGGCGCCTTTGTGCGCATCGTGGGCATGAACAACCTCGACGAAACCGATCCTGAGGACGAACCGGTTACGTATCGCAGCAAGTCGTATCCAAAGCGACTGCTCGTCATCACCGCCGGGTCAATGATGCATATGTTCATTGCGATCGTGCTGCTCTTCGGTGTGTACACCGTGGCAGGCAAGAACAGCGCCACAGGCGAGGTGGCCTTTGTGAGCATCGAGGTTGGTGGCCCGGCCGAGAAGGCGGGCGTGTTGCTCGACGACATCGTGGTGAGCAACGACGGTGTATCCGTCACCTCAGCTGATCAATTCGTTGCTCTGGTGCACCAACACAAGCCAGGTGACATTGCCAACATCGAAGTGCTCCGTGCAGACAAGACCGTCACGGTGCCAGTGAAGCTCGGCACCAATCCGAATCCAGGCAGTGAGGGGCTCGCCTATATGGGCGTGAGTTCGGCCGACAAGTCGGCGTTTCAGAACATCCCTCTCGCCGAGGCATTCACGAGCAGTTTCACCGACCTCGGCTCGGCGGCATGGCAGAGCGCCAAGGGAGTGGTCACGGTGATGAACCCCGCCAACATCATTTCGCACCTCTCAGGCGCCAACACCGACCAATCGACCCAACCGGTCACTGTGTACGGCATTAGCCGTTTGAGCTCGTCTATCGGCCAAGAGACCGGTCTGGCGGGCATTCTGCTCACCCTTGCGGGTATCAATGTGTTCGTCGGCCTGCTCAACCTGTTTCCGCTGCTTCCGTTCGATGGTGGTCACGCCGCAATTGCCACCTACGAGCGACTCCGCTCACGGCCTGGACGGCGCTATACCGCCGACGTCGCCAAGATGGTTCCCGTGGCCATGACCGTGATGATGTTCTTCGTATTCGTGCTGTTCGCGGGGTTATACCTCGATATCACCCGCCCAATCGGGTGACGATCAAGCGCGAGGGTGCCGCAAGGTGGCACACTGATGTCAATGTTTGAGCGCCGTCAGACCCGTCAAATCTTCGTCGGCAAGGTGCCAGTGGGTGGCAATGCGCCCATCACTGTGCAGTCGATGACGATCACCAAGACCGCCGATGTAGAAGGCACGCTGCAGCAGATCTATGCGCTTGCTGCCGCCGGCTGCGACATCGTTCGCTGCACCTGTAACGAAGCTGAGGCCGCCGAAGGCCTCGCGCAGATCGTTCCGCGGTCCCCCATTCCGATCATCGCCGACATCCATCACCAGTACCGCATGGCGCTGGCAGCGCTCGAGGCTGGTGTGCAGGGCTTGCGCCTCAACCCTGGCAACATTCGTCGCCCCGAGCACATCAAGGCCGTGGCCGCCGAGGCCCGCGACCGCAACGTGCCCATCCGCATTGGCGTCAACGGCGGGTCGCTCGATCCGGCGTTGTACACAAAGTGGGGTGGCATCACGCCCGAAGCAATGGTCGAGTCGGCGATGCAAGAACTGGCTTACTTCCAAGAGGTCGATTTCGATCTCGTCAAGATCAGCGTGAAGGCCTCGAATGTGCCGCTCATGGTCGAGGCGTATCGTCAGCTCAGTGAGGCCACCAATGTGCCGCTGCACCTCGGCGTCACCGAAGCCGGGCCACCGCCTGCTGGTTTGGTGAAAGCCACCGCTGGCATCAGCACGCTGTTGCTCGAAGGCATTGGCGACACCATCCGTTACAGCCTCACTGCCGACCCGGTCGAAGAGGCTCGCGCTGGCCGTCAGTTGCTCGAGGCGCTCGGACTACGTGAGCGCAAGAATGTCGACCTCATCGCTTGTCCAAGTTGCGGGCGTGCCGAGGTCGATGTCATCGATGTCGCGAATCGGGCGATGAAGGCGTTTGGCGATCGTGAGATCCCGTTGCAAGTTGCCGTGATGGGCTGCGTGGTCAATGGCCCGGGCGAAGCACGCGAAGCCGATATCGGTATCGCTGCCGGCAACAAACGTGGCCACTTGTTTGTGAAGGGACGCAACGTTGCTGTTGTGGCCGAGAGCGAAATGGTCGAGGCGTTGGTCGAGTGGGCCGAGTACATCCACGAGCACGGCGCCGAAGCGGCGATTGCTCGAGTCGATACTGCATTGGCCGAACGGGAAGCAGCGAAAGATCGCGCTCAGTTACTCGACGACAAAGGCGACGACGCCAATCACGCTCACGACAAGATCATCGAGATCCGTAAGAGGGTTGAGCGCTAGCGCCTAGTGCCGAGGGGTAGCGCCGGCACCGATGCGATACACGGTGCCGGTACCAACTAGCTCCACAAGTTCTCCATCGAGCGCAACGGCACACTGGCCGCGGTTGAGTTCAACAGTCTCGCCTCTGGTGCACAGCAACAGCTCGGTGCCCCGGGCCGTAAACGTAATGCTGCCATCGATCTCATATACAGAGAAACGAAAGTCGGGGGTTGGCACTGGGTAACGCAGACCCTCATCTGCGGTTGCCTCGGGAACTGCTACGGGGTCGTGCAGCGGCGTTGTGTCGAGCACACGCAGCACTTCGCGAGCATCGACGAACTTGGGTGTGAGGCCGCAGCGCACCACGTTGTCTGAGTTGGCCATGACCTCTACGCCGAGTCCCCCGAGATAAGCATGCAGGTTTCCGGCACCAAGGTAGATGGCTTCGCCTGGCTCCAGCGCCACGTAGTTGAGCAGCAGAATGATGGCTGCCGATGAGTCGCCGGGGTGCAGTTGGCTGAGCTTGTTCAACCAGCGACAGCGAGGGTCGTCGTGCTGTGCAGCGGCATCGAGCAAGGCTGCGAGCGGCGGGCGATTGTTGAGCACGTGAGCGATGACGCCGCCGACGCCCGTGTCGCGAAGCGTGCTGCGCATGTCTGCTGCTGCAGGACCAAGCTCGCCGAGCAACGTGTCGGTGCGGTCGAGCGGAGCGATGCCGCAGACGGCCTCGAAGTGGGTGAGTGCACAGAGCAACTCGGGCTTATGGAATGGGTCTCGGTAGGTGCGCTGAGGTGCGTCGAGAGCGATGCCGGCAGCGTTCTCGCGTTCGTAACCCTCGAGCGCTTGTTGGCTCGAAGGATGCACCTGCAGCGACAACGGTTCGGCCGCAGCGAGGATCTTTACGAGGTAGGGCAGCTTGCCCGCAACAGACTCAAGCGTGCGACCATCGGCGAGGTGGCTTGGAGCACCAGGGTTGGTGCCAAACCACAGTTCGGCTTGCGGCTGACCAGTGGGTGCAACCCCGAGAAGGTTGGCAATGGCGTTGCGGTCTCCCCACGCGTAATTCTGGATGGCCCCGTTGATCAGTTGCATGCGAAGCAGAGGTTAGAGCACCAGCTAGAACAGCGTGAGTTCGTCGCGCTTCAGGCCGCGCAGTTCGTCGTAGTTGACCTCGACCCAGCTGAAGCCGCGAGCCTCAGCGAGCACCTTGGCTTGGGGCTTCACCGACTGGGCAACGAAGATGCCGCGAACTTGACCGAGCGACGAGTCGAGATGCAGACGCTCGATGTACCGGGCAAGTTGTTCGACGCCGTCGATGTCGCCACGACGCTTGACCTCGATGGCTACAACACCGCCTGCGCCATCGCGGCAGACCAGATCGATGGGGCCGATTGCGGTTGGATACTCGCGTCGCACCAGCACCAAGCCGGGTTCGATCGACTCGGGCGACTCGGCCAGCAGCACCTGTAGATGCGCTTCGACGCCGTCTTTTTGCAGACCCGGATCTTCGCCGAGTTCGTGCGCTGCCGTATGCAGCACCTCGAGCAGGTTGATCACGAGTTGCTCGCCCTTGGGGTTGGCCACGATCCAGTGGTCACCATTGTCGGTGATGGTGTTGGGAGCGTTCATCCAGTTGAGCGGCTTATACGCGCCGCCGTCGGCGTGAATGGCAACGCAACCATCGGCTTTCACCATGATGAGGCGAACTGCTTCGGGGAGATGAGCAGAGAGGCGCCCGTTGTAATCAACGGTGCAGCGAGCGATAACAAGACGCATGAGATCGCCAGACTAGGTCAGCGTCCGACGTGGTCGCGCATGCGCTTTTGGATGAGGTCACGGCGCGCTTGCAGGTCTCGGTAGGTGAGTGATTCCGTAGTGGCCGGAAGGCCAAAGCTGGCCTTCATACCATCGAGGTTGACCTCCATTGCCGACGCGTCGACGCCGAGTTCGCGGCCGAGGCGCTCGCCATGACGCTCGGCGAACAGCATCGAAATGTTGGCGACCTCAGCAAGGATGTCGAGGTTTGGTGCAAGCCGCGCAATTGCTCCGTCGAGGAACACCATGTTCTTCACGTACAGCATCAGTTCTTTGGGAAGGCGTGCGCCGTACCCCAGCAATGCCTTGACCACGCGTTGCACTTCTTTGACGAGTTCTTCGCCGTTGAGCGTGGTGGGGTCGATGGTGGGCTGGTCGAGATTCAGATCGCGGATGACCGCGTCGAGATCGGTGTCCTTGGGCAACGCTCCCAGATCGCGCAGTGCAGCAACCTGGCCCTTGATGTCGTTGGTGGTGGCGCCGAGCATGAGCCGCAAAAACGCAAGGCGACGCTCGTCGCTGAGTCGACCAACGATGCCGAAGTCGAGCAGCGCAGTTCGGCCGTCGGCGAGCACGAACATGTTGCCGCCGTGCAGGTCGCCGTGGAATAGGCCTTCGATCATTGCGCCTTCCATGAAGGCGATCATGCCCGAGCGCACAACGGCTTCGGTATCGATGCCGGCGTCGGTCATGCCGATGACGTCGTCGAAGTTGAAGCCCGACACTCGTTCCATCACGAGCACGCGTCGCGTGACGAGTTTGGGGTGTGGCCGCGGGATCACAAAGCCGTCTTGCTTGAGGTCTTTGAGCACGCGTGCCATGTCGAGCATGTTCGCGGCTTCCATTCGGAAGTCGAGTTCTTCAACGATGGTTTCGGCGAACAGTTCGACCAAGGCCGGGGGATTAGCGAGAGCGGCGATGGGGATGCGACCGACGAGGTGTGGTGCGAGCCACGCCATCACCCGCAGGTCGCGTCGAACGCGGGTGCTCACGGTTGGGCGCTGCACCTTGACCACAACCTGTTCGCCGGTGCGCAGCGTTGCCGCGTGCACCTGAGCGATAGAGGCGGCAGCGAGGGGAGTGGTGTCGAAGAACGAAAAGATGTCTTCGATGCGAGCGCCGAGATCGGTTTCTACCGTGAGGCGAACGTCGGCCCACGGTTCGGGAGCAACCTTGTCACGGCACAGCTTGAACTCGTTCACCAGTTCGGCGGGGAACAGACCGTCGCCGCTTGAGATGATCTGACCAAGCTTGATGTACGTGGGGCCAAGTTGTTCGGCGGCTTTGCGAAGACGCAACGAAACATCGGCACGGCTCGCCTCGGTTGAGCCGTAGCGGCCGAGGCGTTTGCGGATGAGCCACGGCACAAGCGCGCCACCGAGATGTCGCGCCACGGTGAATACGCGTGTTCCCGGTGGCAGCTTCGAGCCTTTGGTGAGGCTGGGCACCTCGGCCTGTGCGGCGCGTCGCAGTTTTGCTGCGAGTGGCAGCCACGCAACCGCATCACGATTGATGACCCACGGAGCTGACTCGGTGAACGATCCCCAACTCATGTCGTCGGGGCTCGATTGATGAGTGAGCTCGTTAGCCATCCGCTCATTCTGCCCCGCGATCGCTGTGCGCAGGAAGCCCGAGCAATGGTGACTGTTGCCTCAATGCCGTCTACGGTCACTCTGTTGTGACCGCAACTACTTCCCGCGCTGCGCCGAGTGTCGACCAGGTGTCGATCTTTGGCCGACTTGTCGAATACAAGTACATCGTTGCGGCGGTGCTCGTGTCGGCGTTGTTCCTCGACATTCTCGACACCACCATCGTGAACGTGGCGCTGCCAACGTTGGGTCGCCACTTCGGCGCCGGCTCTACCGAGTGGGTCGTTGTTGGCTACACATTGAGCTTGGCGGTGTTCATTCCGGCATCGGGCTGGCTCGGCGATCGTGTCGGCACCAAGCGCATCTTTCTGTTTGCGTTTGCAATGTTCCTTGGCGCTTCAGCACTGTGCGGAGCTGCGCAATCCATCAACCAGCTGATTGCGTTTCGTGTCTTGCAAGGTGTCGGTGGCGGCATGCTCACGCCGGTTGGCCTCGCGATGATGTTCCGCGTGTTCCCGCCGGCCGAACGTGCCCGGGTCTCGACACTGATGATGATCCCCACCCTCGCTGCGCCGGCGTTGGGTCCGGTGATCGGAGGGTTCCTCGTGACGAATGCCGGTTGGCGCTGGATCTTCTATGTGAACGTGCCCGTTGGCTTGCTCGCGTTCGTGGTGGGGCTCAAGTTGCTGCGTGAGCACAGCGAGCCCGACTGTGGTCCGTTCGACCTCGCTGGATTCGTGTTGTCGGGCGCCGGCCTGGCGTCGTTTGTGTATGCGCTGAGCCAGGGTCCCCGCGACGGGTGGACCTCGCCGCAGGTGCTGTTGTTTGGCGCCGCCGGTATCGCCATGCTTGTAGCGATGGTGCGAGTAGAGACACGTAAAGCACATCCGATGCTCACTCTCTCGTTGCTACGCGATCGCATGTTCCGCAACTCGAACATCGTGAGCGCCTTCTCAATCGCGAGCTTCCTCGGGCTGCTGTTTGTGCTGCCAGCGTATTTGCAGAGCCTGCGCGGCCTCAGTGCGCAGGCCTCAGGGTTGGCCACATTCCCACAAGCCATCGGCGTCGGCTGCTCTACCTTCATCGCCGGTGCGCTCTATAAGCGCGTGGGCCCGCGCCGACTCATCTTTGTCGGACTGTTCTTATCGTCGCTCACGATTTTCGCGTTCTACTGGCTCACCCTCGACACCAGTCTCTGGTGGATCCGCGGACTCATGCTGTTGCGCGGGTTCTGTATGGGGTTCGCGTTTGTGCCGATGCAGGCGTCGAGTTACGCAACCATTGCGCCCACCGACAACGGCCGCGCCTCGTCGATCTTCAGTACCCAGCGGCAGGTGGCCATATCGATTGCCGTCGCAATACTCGGAACCATTTTGACGCACTTCGTGGTGCTTGGCGCCGACGGCCTCGCGGTCGATAGAAGTGGTGCGCTCGATGGCTTCCACATCACGTTCCTCGTGGCCGCTGGGCTCGCGCTTGTTGGCTCGTTCTCAGCGTTGCTCATCCGAGACAAAGATGCAGCCGCAACGATGGCGATGCGCTGATGAGCGATTCACAGCCTGAAGTTGCATCGACCGGTCCGCTGGTTGGCTATCGCATTGTCGAGCTCGGCGTGTGGGTCGCTGGGCCAGCATCGGCCGGACTCATGGCCGATTGGGGAGCCGAGGTCATCAAGGTGGAGCCGCCTACCGGTGATCCTCAGCGATCCATTTTCGGTGCGCTTGGCGTGGCGAATCAACAAGGCGTGCCGCCGTTCGAGATTGATAACCGCGGCAAGCAATCGGTGGTCATCGATCTGCAAACTGAGGCTGGGCTTGCTCAGATGTTCGAGCTGCTTGGAACCGCCGATGTGTTTATCACCAACGTGCGTCCCGCAGCGCTCGAACGTCTTGGACTAGACCACGCTGCGGTCATCGAGCGCTTTCCTCGGCTGGTGTACGGCAGCCTCACTGGCTACGGCTTGCAGGGTCCCGATCGGGACCGCGCCGGTTACGACATCGGTGCGTTCTGGGCACGCAGTGGTATGGCGCACACCTTGGTGCCTCCTGGCGAGTTGCCTCCGGCGATCCGTAGCGGCATGGGCGATCATGTCACCGGCATCACGCTCGCCGCAGGGGTCTTGGCCAAGCTGCTCGAGCGCGAGCGCACCGGTCAAGGTGGTCTGGTCGCAACGTCGTTGTTGCGTGCGGGCATCTACACCATTGGCTGGGATGTTGGCATCCAACTGCGGTTCGGCAAACGCGAGAGCACTCGATCACGAGAGCGCACACGTGCTCCGTTGATGAACTGTTACCAGGCGGGCGATGGCCGGTCGTTCTGGCTGCTCACACTCGAGGGCGATCGCCACTGGCCCAACCTGATCGCGGCACTCGATGTCGAAGCGCTGAGCAGCGACATCCGGTTCATGACCGCCAAAGATCGCTTGGCGAACAGCGTCGAACTGATCGCGCTGCTCGACACCATCTTTGCCTCGCGCACCTACGACGAAATCATTGCTTCGTTCGACATCCACGATGTGTGGTGGGCGCCGATCAACTCGATTGTCGACGTCATCAACGACCCGCAGGCGCAAGCCGCTGGCGCGTTTGTGGCGATGGACTCCCACGAGGGCGAGGCGCCCTACGTGGGAGTCAATTCACCGATCGACTTTGGTGAGCCCGAAACGCGGCGTGGTCGTGTGCCCAAACTGGGTGAGCACACCGACAACGTGCTGGGTGGGCTGAGCGACTAGGGCTTAGAAGCCCTTGCCGTGCACGTGATCGCACTGCTTGGTCTGGCCCTCGGCCACTTGGCCAGCGCCCACGCCTTCGAGCGCCGAGAATGGGCCGCAGTCTTGGGGCGTGATCCATACGTGGATCATCGGGGCATTGCGGAACTTCTGTAAGTTGGCGGGGCAGTTGCCCGCGGCATCAGTGAGGCCACGCACGAGCGGCGCCACTGGATCCTTGGTGAAGCACAGGTTGTCGTGGATGTGGAACTGGGTGAGCTTGCCGCCGAGCACCGGCACCTTGTCGAGCGTGACGGTGTCTGGCAGCAGATACATCGCTGACACGAGCTGCTTTTCGCCATTGGGTCGCAGTGAGCCATCGGGCAGTCGTGTGCTGTACACCAGGCTCTCAGGATGGTCGGGGTTCAGAGTGACATCGTCATTGATCGAGTCCCACTTGATGTAGTGCTCGAAACCGGTGAAGCCGTCGCCGATGGTATGGAAGCCAGCAGCTTCGGCGGTGTGGTAGTCGGCCCACTGTGGCAACCGAATAACGGTGAAGGCAACAAGGTTCTCTGCTGCTGCCTGCTGCTCGGGGGTGACTCCGGGAACGCCGCCGAGGTCGATCGGCTTGGTGGGGTCGTACTTCACCGTTGCCACCGCAGCCGCTTCGTGCACGTGAACGGTGTTGTCGGTTGCGCCACCGGCTGTTGCAGCGCCGTGATTGTGGGGGAGGGCTTCGTTGACAACGGTGCCGTCGGCGGCGACCGATGAGTGAGCGTGTACGTGGGCGCTGCCCGAGATCATTGCGGGGATGGCAATGGCGGCAACGATCAAGCTGGGGAACGTGAGCCGGCCGATGCTTGCGGTGCGTAAGCCCACGAGCGCAGCGGCCAGTGCGAGACCGACGGCTACAAGGCCGAGCACAGCGCAGGCGGTGTCGGCGAACTGGGCGGCTTCGCGGGTCTCAAGGCCTTCGATGAACGAGATGCCCGACACGCGGGTGGCGAGCCAGCCGGCTACTGCAACGGCGTTGCCAATTGCGCCAACGACGGCGAACCAACGGCTTGGCTTGAACAGCGCAATCATGCCCCAGCCAATTTGGAACACAGCAACGGCCACGAACATGCGGGCGAGGCCAGCGTGCTCGGCATGGATGCCGATGGCCCCAGCGTGAATGACGCCAGCGCCGATTGATGCGACGGCGGCGGTGGCCATGCCGGGCAAGCGATCGGTGGTTGGAGCCGGTGAAACGACCGGTTCGTTGGGCTGCATAGCGATTGTCATGGTGATTTCTGTCCCCCAGTAAATGTTGCCGAATTATATGACGCTCGGACCGCCACGGTGATGGCGGGCTAGCGAAAATCTGGCGGGCGTTTGCTGCGTAATGCGGCCACGCCTTCGCGATATTCGGCCGTGGCCATTGCTTCGTTCATCAACTGCTTCGATTCGGTGATCGAAGCTCCGATGTCGTGGCGCAACAGATCGGCGTAGATCTGGGCCTTTGTTGTTCGCACAGCATTGGGTCCGGCGGTTGTGGCGAGCGTGCGCGCATAGGCCAGGGCGGCCGCCAGGGTGGCGTCTGCGTCTGCCTCGACCGAGTTCCACAGCCCCCACTCGGCAGTTTCGGCGGCGGTGAAGACGCGGCCTGACAGCAACAGATCGGCTGCTCGAGTAACACCCACCAAACGAGGAAGAGTCCAGCTCATGCCATATTCGGCAGGTAATCCGAGCTTTGGCGCAGCGGTGGTCATACGCGCTGTTGCGCTTGCGAAACGCAGGTCGCAGAACAAGGCGAGCGCCAAGCCGATGCCGGCACATGCTCCGTTGATCGCGGCGATGATCGGAAATCGCATGCCGAACTGAAACGAGAAGTCGTGGTCGAACTCGGGCCGAACACCAAACCCGGGGGTTGCGGTGTCGGCGGTGAGGCCGGTGTCGTAGCTGCCGCGCTCGGCGTGGCTGGCCAACGCTTCGGTGTCGCCGCCAACGCAAAATGCGGGTGGAGTGCCGGTGAGTACCACCACTCGTACGGCGGGATTCTTTTCGAGTTCGGCCAGGATCCAGCGGTACTCGGTGTGCATGCGCCCGGTCCATGCGTTGTAGCGCTCGGGACGATGCAACCACACGGTGGCAACGTGGCCGTCTAATTCGAAGCGCGTGGCCTTGAGCTCCATGCGATTACTGCCAGCCGTTATCGCGGTGGACCCGCCAGCGGTCGCCCCACAGCGCGTCGAGCACTGGCTCGGCGAGTTCGGGTCGACACACCAAAAAATCGGGCAGCCATGCGTCGGGGCTGTTGTAGATCAGTGGTGAACCATCGATGCGGCTCACATGCATGCCAGCCGCAGCGGCCACACCCGCGGGTGCCGCTGAGTCCCACTGATACATGCCGCCGTCGTGGATATAGATGTCGGCTTCGCCCAGCACCACAGCCATCGCTTTGGCTCCGGCCGAGCCCAGGCGCACAGCGTCGCATTCGAGTTCGTTGGCCACGAGCACTGCGGCGTACGGCGCGCGGTTGCGGCTGGTGATGATGCGTGGCTTGTCGCTGCGCCGTGGTGGCAACGGAGGTGCAGGATCGGTGGCGAAGACCATGTTGTGAGCGGGCAGGCTGACCGCTGCAGCGGTGAGCTGCGTGTGCTCCCAAAGCGCGATGTGAACAGCCCAGTCGAGGCGGCCTCGTTCGCCGTATTCGTTGGTGCCATCGAGCGGATCGATGATCCACACCCGGTCGGCGCCGATGCGATGCGAGTTGTCGGCGCCTTCTTCGGACAGCACGGCATCGCCGGGACGCAGTGCCTGAAACGCCTTCATCAGAAATCGATGCGACGCAATGTCGCCTGAGTCCTTAACTTCCCATGGCGGCGCGCCTTCGCTGAACAATTGCTGGCGTAACTCGACGAGCAGTTGCCCGGCCTCGACGGCGAGTCGTGAGGCGAGCGCTGCGTCGGTTTCGGTCTCAGCAGCGAGGCTCATGTACGGCGGCCGATGCGCATTGCTTCTCTGACGAGATTACGCACGTCGCTTTCGGGGGCGCCGGCATCGATGAGGAACTGCACACGTGACTCGAGTCGCTCTGCGTCGGCTTCTTCGAACGCGTCGATTGGCTCGCGCCGAGTGACTGCCGATGCGGCGAGCAGTGCGATCGCTGCAATTGCGGTGGTGACGCCCACCGTGAGCACGGTGCCGTTGTTGTTACCAGCGACCGAACTCACGATCAGCCCGGCGATGCCGCAGACGAAGATCGCCGCACAGATGGTTCGCAGGGTTCGCAGAGACATTTCGACATTCTCGCAGCACATTGGTGGCTGCGAGCGACTCGATGAATTTTTCTTGAAGGGGGTTGCAGATCGAACGTATGTTCGTATAGGGTTCGGGTGTTCATCTTCCCCGATTGATCTCGACGGTTCGCCGTCCATTCCGGTTGTTGCCGGTTCGTCAGTTTTGAATGGGGTCGTACGTGGTCAATGTTGCCGATGTGATGAACGAGTTTTCGATGTTGGGTGGCGCTCGGCGTGACGACGCCTTGATGAGTGTCGAACGCGAGATTCGTCGCTTGCAGGCAGTTCGCTCAACGATGATTGCTGATGTCGAGTTCAGTGCATCGTTCGTTGACGACGGTCATCACTCGCCAACGCATTGGCTGCAGGCAGTTGCCAATTGCGCGCGCAGCACCGCAGCGCGGCAGGTGAACATTGCGGCGATGTTGCACGAACTGCCCGTGGCCGCTCTCGCCGCGTCGCGGGGCGACATTGGCGACGATCAACTGCGACTGCTGCTCAAGCTGTTTGTGAATCAGCGCGGTCGTCAGGCGCTGGTCGAGTCCGAGTCCGAGGCGATGTTGGTCGGTTATGCCGTGTCGCTCACATTTCGAGACTTCGCGCAGGTGTGCGAGCGCTGGCTTGCGCATGTCGATCCCGACGGAAACATTCGCGACCATGAACTCTCGCGCCAGGCTCGCCGGGTCACCAACGCGCAGGTTGGCGCTGGCCATGTGCTCACCGCCCAAGGTGATGCGTTGTCGGGTGACATCATCAACCGCATTCTCGATGCACAGGCTCAAGCTGAGCTCGATCAAGATCGCGCCGACCTGGTGGCCGCCTACGGCGACTCGGCAGACCAACACCCGTTGGCGCGTACCTCTCGTCAACGTCGCTACGACGCTCTGCTGAGCATCGTGCTCAAGGGAGCCGGTGCGTCGTCACCGGCTGCGACGGGGTTCGCCGAGCCACTGGTCAACATCGTTACCAATGTCGAGACCCTCAACGCTGTGGTCCATAGTCAGTACGCATCGTCCGATCCGCAAATGGCGCATCCGCCTGCAACCTCCGAGCGAATGTGGTTGTGCCAGACAGTTTCTGGTGTGCCTGTGGCGCCAGCCGATCTGCTGGTTGCCGTATTACTCGGTCAGATTCGTCGTGTGGTGGTTGACTCCGTTGGCCGCGTCATCGATCTTGGCCGTCGCTCGCGGTTGTTTACCGGTGGGGCACGTGAGGCAGTACTAGTCGGCGGTGGTCGATGTTGTTGGCCTGGTTGCGATCGGGTGGGCGACCAGATCGATCACGTTGCACCGTGGGCGCGTGCGGGTGGCTTCACGGTTCCGAAAAATGGAGCGCCAATGTGTGGAGCTCACAATCGATACAAACACCGCGCCCAAACCACGGTGGTTCGCGAGGTCGATGGCTGGCGTCACCACCGCAGCGATGGTTCCGAAATTGCGCCGAGGACTATGTCGTTAGTGGGGCGAGCGAGTTAGCGGGCGAGCGGCTTGTACTTGATGCGGTGTGGCTGGTCGGCGGCTGAGCCGAGCTCCTTGTGGCGCCACGCCTCGTACTCGCTGAAGTTGCCCTCGAACCAACGCACTTGGCTATCACCCTCGAACGCCAACACGTGGGTAGCAATGCGGTCGAGGAACCAACGATCGTGGCTGATGACCACGGCGCAACCGGGGAAGTTCTCGAGTGCGGTTTCGAGCGCGCGCAATGTGTCGACATCGAGGTCGTTGGTGGGTTCGTCGAGCAGCAACAAGTTGCCGCCGGTCTTGAGCAACTTGGCGAGGTGTACTCGGTTGCGCTCGCCACCCGACAGATCGCCAACACGCTTTTGCTGGTCGCTGCCTTTGAAGTTGAAGCTGGCCACATAGGCGCGGCCGTTGATCTCGCGGTTACCCACCTTCATGTGCTCGATGCCATCGGTGATTTCTTCGTACACGGTGGCGTCGTCGTTGAGGCTGTCGCGGCTCTGGTCTACGTAGGCCATCTGCACCGTGTCGCCAATGGTCACGGCTCCCGAATCGACAGGCTCTTGGTTGGTGAGCATCTTGAACAGCGTTGTCTTACCGGCGCCGTTGGGGCCGATGATGCCCACGATGCCCGCCTTGGGCAGGCTGAACGACAGGTCTTCGATGAGCAATCGGTCGCCGAATGCTTTGCTGAGATGGTTGACCTCGATCACGGTGTCGCCAAGGCGATTGCCGGCAGGGATCATGATCTCAAGGCGATCTGGGCCACGCTCGGCTGCCTCGGCCTCCGACTGCAAACGGTCGTATGCGCTGAGACGGGCCTTGCCCTTTGCCTGGCGTGCCTTGGGTGACATGCGCACCCACTCGAGTTCGCGCTCGAGGGTGCGACGACGGTTCTCGTTGCTCTTTTCTTCACGGGCCATGCGCTCTTGCTTTTGCTCAAGCCAGCTCGAGTAGTTGCCTTCAAACGGAATGCCCTTGCCGCGGTCGAGTTCGAGAATCCACTTCGCCACGTTGTCGAGGAAGTAACGATCGTGGGTGATGGCGACGACGGTGCCGTTGTAATCCTTGAGGAACCGCTCGAGCCACTCGACGCTCTCGGCATCGAGGTGGTTGGTGGGTTCGTCGAGCAGCAACAGGTCGGGGTGGCTCAGCAGCAAACGGCACAGCGCCACCCGGCGACGCTCGCCGCCGCTGAGTGTGGTGACATCGGAGTCGTTTGGCGGGCAACGCAGCGCGTCCATCGCGATCTCTACGTTGCGCTCGAGGCTCCACGCATCGGTGGCGGCGATCTTGTCTTCGAGTTCGGCCTGCAACACGCCGATCTTGTCGTAGTCGGCATCGGGGTCGGCCCACATTGCCATCACTTCGTTGTATCGATCGAGCACGCCCTTCACCTCGGCGACACCATCCATCACGTTGCCGAGCACATCTTTCGATGGATCGAGCTGTGGCTCCTGAGACAGGTAGCCAACCGTGAAGCCGGGGGTGAGCCGGGCCTCGCCGCTGAAGCCGTCGTCGAGGCCAGCCATGATGCGCAGCAGGCTCGACTTGCCGGCGCCGTTGGGGCCGAGCACGCCGATCTTGGCACCCGGATAGAACGACAACGAGATGTTCTCGAGCACCGTGCGATCTGGTGGATAGTGGCGGGCGAGTTTGTAACAGGTGTAGATGTATTCGTGGGCCATGGCGTCGCACAGACTAGCGCGGCGTCCGTCAACGGCTTCAGTGGTTCGCGTTCTTGCCCATCCGCGGTGCTACGTTCAAGAGCATTGGTTTTAACAATATGAGGGGGTTGCTCACATGGAGCTTCTAACGAGAACAGGTTTGACATTCGGATTCCGCTGGCTGCACGTTTTGGCTGGTATCACCTGGATCGGTCTGCTGTACTACTTCAACTTCGTGCAAGTGCCAGCGTTTGCTGCGTTTGGCGACGAGGGCAAGGCCCGCAACATCGCCATCGACAAGGTCGCACGTCGCGCCCTGTGGTGGTTCCGCTGGGCATCTGTGGCAACGCTCCTCTCCGGTCTGATCATCATTGGCATCACCCAGAACTACATGAAGAACTTCATGGCCGATGACAGCGCCAGTGGCGTTGCGCCGAACGCCTCGATCTTCGTGGGCATGGTGCTCGGCATCTTGATGGCCGCCAACGTGTGGATGGTCATCTGGAAGAACCAAAAAGTCGTCTTGGCGAATGCGTCGAACGTGCTTGCAGGTGGCGAGGCCAACCCAGCCGCCGCCGGTGCAGGTCGCGCAGCGCTGCTCGCTAGCCGTCAGAACATGATCTTCTCGATCAGCATGTTGTTCTTCATGGTCGGCACGTCGCACTTTTACACGGTCTTCAACGAAGCCACAGCTGGCAAGGCGTGGACCTTTGTGCTCATTGCGCTGGCGATCACTGCGGTGCTCGAGCTCAACGCCCTCGGCATCCTCGGCGGCAAGGCCAACACCAACAAGTTGCTTTGGCCATACGAGAGCCACAAGAACGCACTCATCTCGGCATTCAGCCTGTGGGCCGTGTTGTGGATCCTCAGCGAGATCTTGCTCAAGAAGTAAGTCACTTACTCACATATTCGAATTCAAGGCCGCCCTTCGGGGCGGCCTTGGTCGTTTTCGTACGACTCACGGCGGCTACGGTCGTGCACAGCAACCGGGGGGTGCCTGATGAAGTCAGACAGCACAGTTGAAACACGTCGGTCGTTTTGCCGCTTCTGCCATGCCGGGTGCGCGATTGATGTCGATGTCGATGTTGCTGCGAATCGGGTGATCGCTGTTCGCGGTGTGCTTGATGACCCAATGTACGAGGGCTACACGTGCATCAAAGGCCGCCACCTTGGCGATCAGCACCATCACGACGCGCGGCTGTATACAAGCCTGAAAAAGATCGATGGCTCGTTTGAGCCGATCTCCACGTCGACTGCGTTCGACGAGATCGCGCAACGAGTGGCCGCTCTTGTCGAACGTCATGGCCCACGAACGCTTGCCACGTATTGCGGCACCGCGGCGTTTCAAAACGCAACGGGTCTGCCCGTTGCGAAGGCGTTTCATCGAGCCATCGGGTCGCCGAGTTTTTACACGTCGGTCAGCATCGATCAACCGGCGAAGTTTGTGGCTCCGATGCGTCACGGTTCGTGGCAGGCCGGTGTGCAACCGTTCGAGTCAAGTGCCGTCGCAATGGTCATCGGGTGCAACACGTTGGTCAGCACTTACAGCTTCCCGGGTGGCCTACCCAGCTTCAATCCGCTCGTGCGTCTGCGCCGAGCAAAAGCCAACGGGCTGCGTCTCATCGTCATCGATCCGCGCCGCACCGAGTTGGCGCAGTACGCCGATTTGTTTCTGCAGGTGAAGCCTGGCGAAGACCCCACCTTGCTGGCGGGCATCATTCGCGAAATTCTCGCCAACGATGCAATCGACCATCAGTTTGTGTCGCAATGGGTCAATGGCCTTGCCGAACTCGCGAGGGCCGTCGAACCATTCACGCCCGACTATGTAGCTCATCGTGCGGGCGTGCCTGCCGATCAGGTGCGTGAGGCGGCGCGACTGTTCGCCACCGGACCCACTGGATCGGTGAGCACCGGCACCGGCCCAAACATGGCGCCGCACAGCACGCTCACCGAGCACCTCAGCTTGTGCCTCAACACCTTGTGCGGTCGTTACGTGCGCGCTGGTGAGCCGTTGTTGAACCCTGGGGGAGTCCTTACAACGGCAGCGCCGATTCGGGCTCAGGTGAATCCGCCGATGCCGCACGTGTTGCACCGCGGTGCTCCGCAGCGCGTGCGCGACCTCTACATCCACCATGGCGAAGCACCCACCAGCACCCTCGCCGACGAGATGTTGCTTGAGGGCGATGGCCAAGTGCGCGCCCTGCTCACCATCGGAGGCAATCCGGTGGTGGCGTGGCCCGACCAACGCAAAACTGTCGAGGCGCTTCGCTCGCTCGATCTGCATGTGGTGATCGACGCTCAGGTCTCGGCAACCGCACAGTTGGCGCATTATGTGATCGCCAGCACGCTCAGCCTTGAGCGGCCCGATCTGCCCACCTCGATCGACCCGTGGTTCGGCGAGGCGTATACCAACTACACCCCAGCGGTGATTGAGCCTGCGCCAGAGATGCGTCAAGAGTGGCAGCTGTACACCGAACTCGCGGCTCGATTGGGTGTCACGATCTCGCTGCCTGGCGGCGACATCGTGCCGGGCGCTTCCGTGAACGCCGACGACATTCTCGACCTCATCTACGTGCGATCCAAAGTGCCGCTCAGCGAACTCCGCCAGCATCACGGCGGCCGAATGTATCCCGAGTTGGCGACTGTGGTGCAAGCCGCTGACCCGGCAGCAGCCGCTCGACTCGAACTCGCCCCTGATGGCATCGAGCGCGAACTCGCCGACGTGTTTGCTGAGCTCTCGAGTGCCGAAGTGATTGCGGGCTTCGATCCGAGCCGACACACGTTTCGGCTCACCAGCCGGCGGCTCAAGAGTGTGTTCAACTCAAGTGGCCGCGAATTGTCGGCGCTGCGCGGCAAAGAAGAAACGAACTTTGCACACATGCATCCCGACGACCTCGTCGCGCTCGGGATTGTGGGTGGCGACACAGTTGAGTTGGCGTCGCCGCGTGGTGCGATTCGAGCCATCGCCAAAAGTGCGCCCGACGTGCGGCAGGGAACGGTCTCGATGGCTCATGCGTGGGGCGGACTGCCCGATGCTGATGGCGACCTAGCCGTGGTTGGCTCGACGACTTCAATGCTCGTCGATACCGAGAGCGGCTATGACCCGTTTACGGGAATCCCGGTGATGAGCGCGATCCCGGTGCAGGTTCGTGCGGTCACCGGCTAACGGTCACTTGACGGTGAGCGTGCCCTTCATCGCCTGGTGACCCGGCACGGTACAGATCACCTTGTAGGTGCCCGCCACAAATGTGATGTCGGCTTCGTCTTTTGAGCCGCTCTTCACGACCTCGAGATCCTTGGCGACCGACTTGTCGTCGGCATTTACGAAGGCGAGCGTGTGGCGCTGGCTGTCGCGGTTCTCGAAGACCACATGCACGACGCCAGCCGCGGTGGTGTAATTGGCGGCGTCGAACTTGATGCCGGGTCCCGAGAAGATCTGCAGGGTCACTTGCGCAGCGGCTGTAGTGGTTGTGGCCTCACCGGATGAGTTGCCCGGTGTGGTGTCGCCCGAACCCGTTGTTGTCACTGCGGCGTCGGTGGACGTTGGCGCCGACGACGACACGGTTGAACCGCTGCTTGAGCACGCACTGAGCGCCACGATGGCAATGCCGGTGACGAACACATTGGAGACGGACATTCGGGGGAGCATGCGAATCTTCATGCGGCGATTATATAAGTAGTCGCTTACTAAAATCAAAGTGCCTGATGTCTCATCGGCTGTTCACGTCCCTCAAACCGCGTCCGTACCTGTTCGGTCCGGCGTGGGCGGGTACGATCAGAAACTGATGTCATCGAAACAAGAATCTGGTCAATCGTTCGGCGCGAACTCGTGGCTGGTCGACGAAATGTACGAGCAATACCGAGCCGATCCCAGCGCAGTTGGCGATGCTTGGCAGGAGTTCTTCTCGGACTACAAGCCCGGTGCATCCCCCGACCCAGCCGCAAACTTTGGCGCCCCGGCCTCGCCCGCAGCGCCGGCCACGCTTGCTCCCGCAGCCCCCACTGCTCCAGCGCCAGTTGCCGCGACGATTGCTGCGGCCGATGTCGGCGAAGCGCTTCGCGGTGCCAGCGCAGCCATTGCAGCCAACATGGAACGCAGCCTCACGGTGCCAACGGCAACAAGCTTCCGCAATGTTCCCGCCAAGTTGCTCGAGGTCAACCGCAAGGTGATCAACGGCTACCGCACTCGCGTTGGCCAGAGCAAGATCAGCTTCACCCACCTCATTGGTTACGCCATCGCTCGCGCCATCGGCGACGCCGTGCCGCAGATGAACAACACCTATGCCGTCGATGCCGATGGCAAGCCGCGCATCGTTCGTAACGGTGCCGTGCAGATGGGTCTCGCTGTCGACGTCGCTAAGTCCGATGGCGGCCGCACCTTGGTGGTGCCAGTGCTGCGCGAGGCAAGCACGCTCAACTTCGAACAGTTCCTCGCTGCCTACGAGGAGATCATTCGTAAGGTCAAGTCGAACAAGCTCACCGTCGCCGATTTCCAAGGCGCCACCATCACGCTCACCAACCCAGGCACCATCGGCACCGTGCAGAGCGTGCCTCGCTTGATGCCCGGCCAAGGCGTCATCGTTGGCGTTGGCAGCATCGATTACCCCGCCGAGTTCCAGGGCAGCGATGAGCGCACCCTCGGCTCGCTCGGTGTGAGCAAGGTGGTCACCATTACGAGCACCTACGACCACCGCATTATTCAAGGCGCCGAAAGCGGCATGTTCCTCAAGCGCGTGCACGAGCTGTTGATGGGCGAGCACGGCTTCTACGAGAGCGTTTTCAGCGACCTCAGCGTGCCGTACGAGGCAGTGAAGTGGCGCACCGACATCAACCCGAGCAATAGCGAAGACGCGATGTTGCACAAGCAGATGCAAGTGGCAACGCTGATCCGCGTGCACCGCGTGCGTGGGCACCTCATCGCCGACCTCGATCCGCTGCGTTGGAAGCAACCGAAGATGCCTATCGAGCTCGATCCGGCTACCTATGGGCTCACCATCTGGGACCTCGAGCGCGAGTTCCTCACCGGCGGCGTCGGCGGCGTCGAAAAGCAACCGCTCGGCGAACTGCTCGGCGTGCTGCGCGACGCGTACTGCCGCACCATTGGCATCGAATACATGCACATTCAAGACACCGAAGAGCAGCGCTGGATTCAGAGCAAGGTCGAAGGCGTGCAGTTCACTGTCTCGAAGGAAGGCAAGCGCCGCATCCTCGATCGTCTCAACGCTGCCGAGGCCTTCGAAAAGTTCCTCGCTACTAAGTACGTGGGCGCCAAGCGTTTCGGCCTCGAAGGCGCCGAGTCGGCAATCCCAATTCTCGACTCGATCCTCACGGGCGCAGTCGACGCCGGACTCGATTCGGCAGTGGTGGGCATGGCCCATCGCGGTCGCCTCAACGTGCTCGCCAACCTGATGGGCAAGAGCTACGACCAGATCTTCAAAGAGTTCGAAGGTCATGTCGATCCAACCTCGGTGCAGGGCTCTGGCGACGTGAAGTATCACCTTGGCGCAGTGGGCAAGTATCAGAGCCCCGGCGGCTCTGAGATCAAAGTCGAGCTCGCTGCGAACCCCAGCCACCTCGAGACGGTTGACCCGATCGTGTTGGGTATGGTGCGCGCCAACCAAGACCGCATCGAGCCGCCGGGATCGTATTTGTCGCTGCCAATCTTGATCCACGGCGACGCTGCGTTCGCTGGTCAAGGTGTGGTTGCCGAATGTCTCGCGATGAGCGACATCAACGGCTATCGCGTCGGTGGCACGATCCACCTCATCATCAACAACCAGATTGGGTTTACCACCAGCCCCAAGTTTGCGCGCAGTTCGCTGTATTGCAGCGACGTCGCCAAGACCGTGCAGGCGCCGATCTTCCATGTGAACGGCGACGACCCCGAGGCTTGTGTTCGTGTGGCTCAAATGGCGTTCGAGTATCGCCAGCGGTTCCACAAAGACGTCGTGATCGACATGGTGTGTTATCGCCGTCAGGGCCACAACGAAGGCGACGATCCGAGCTACACCCAGCCGCTGATGTATAAGGCAATCGCCGAGCGTCGCAGCATTCGCAAGCTCTACGTTGAGGCGCTCGTGAAGCGCGGCGAGCTCACCGTCGAAGAAGCCGAGAGCGTGCTCATCGACTTCCAGAGCAAGCTGCAAGTGGCGCTCGACGAGACACGCGCACACGCCCCCGAAGTGGTCAAGGTGGCCAAGCCGCCGCGTCCTATCGGCGTGTTACCGCACATCGAAACTGGAGTCGAGCGCGCCAAGCTCGACACAATCTTCGATCACCTCACCGAGTACCCCGAAGGCTTCACCCCGCATCCAAAGTTGATGCGCCAGTTTGAGAACCGGGCCAAGCTGTACCACGAGGGCAATCAGGTCGATTGGGCTACCGGCGAAGCACTGGCTATCGGCTCGCTCGTTATCGGTGGCACGCCGGTGCGGTTCTCTGGCGAAGACTGCCGACGCGGCACGTTTAGCCAGCGTCACGCGGCACTCATCGATTACGAGAACGAAGTGAACTGGGTTCCGCTCGCCGATCTGCCAGGTTCGCAGGCGAAGTTCTGGATCTACGACTCACTGCTCAGCGAGTACGCAGCGGTCGGATACGAATACGGATATGCGCACATCAACCGCGACACGTTGGTGTTGTGGGAAGCGCAGTTCGGCGACTTCGTCAACGGCGCGCAGATCATCATCGACCAATACATCGTGGCCGCCGAAGACAAGTGGGGCCAGGGCAACGGCTTGGTGCTGTTGCTGCCGCACGGCTTCGAGGGTCAAGGCCCAGAGCACAGCTCGGCTCGTATCGAGCGCTTTCTGCAGTCATGTGCCGAAGACAACATTCAGGTCTGTAACGCCACTACGGCAGCGCAGTATTTCCACCTGCTGCGTCGCCAAGCAATCCGCGAAGTGCGCAAGCCGTTGGTGTTGTTCACGCCTAAGTCGGCGCTGCGTATCGCCCAGACCCGCTCTACTGTCGACGAGCTTGCCAGCGGATCGTTCCAAGAAGTGCTCGACGATCCAACGCCAGGCCTCGACAAGAACGCCGTGCAGCGCTTGGTGTTCTGCAGCGGCAAGGTTGCATGGGATGCATTGGCCGAGCGCGACAAGCGCAACGCTGCGGCTGCTGTTATTCGTATCGAGCAGTTGTACCCATTTCCTGTCGATCAGATGCTCGGCATGCTCGAGCACTACCCCAACGCACGCGAGTTGGTGTGGCTGCAAGAAGAGCCGGAGAACATGGGCCCATGGAACTTCGTTGAGGCTCGCGTGTGGCGTGTGAAAGAGCGTGGCTACGACCTTCGCCACGTTGCTCGCGTCGAGAGCGGCAGCCCAGCTACCGGCTCAAAGACGATCCACGACCAGGAACTCGCCGACCTGATGGACGAAACCTTCGGCGGTTTATAGACCAGCGTTGTTGCGCCGGCCTTAGCTCAGGCTGAGGCCGGTTGCCGCTGACAGCTCGGCCAACGCCGTTGCTGGATCGACGACCTTGATGGTGTGCATGCCCATCGCGGCTGCGGGCTTCAAGTTGATGCCGAGGTCGTCGAGGAAGATGCACTGGCTCGGTTGCACGTCGAGTAACTCGCACGCGATTTCGTAGAAACGCGGTTCGGGTTTGCGAACGCCCACCTTGCTGCTTTCGACGATGGCATCGAACCGGGCCATCACTGCGGCGAGTGCCAGCGACCGGTCGGTGTTGATCGCCATCGACTCTGCATCGGTGGCCACCACGTTGTTGGTGAGGCATGCGGTCTTGAAGCCGGCCGCTTTCACGGCGTCGAGCGCGGCGACCATTGCTGGGCGAATCTCGCCCGCGAGCAAGGCCAACACGTTGGCGCCGCGAACCTCGTGACCGAGGCTTCGAGAATCGTCAGCGAAGGCCACATCGAACTCGGCCGGGCTGAGCTCGTTGCGCTCGAGGCGAGCCCATGCGTTGGAGTCAGGATTGGTTGCGTTGACCGAGCGGATGAAGTCGCGCGGCAGGCCGACGCTTGTCTCGTAATGGTTGAACGCTTCGAATGGACTCGACAGAATGACGCCGCCAAAATCCCAGAGTACGGCTGTGAACACCCGACGATCGTACGCACACGGGCGCCGAGATGCTTGACTGGCAGTGTTATGCCTCACCACGTCATCATCGACGGCTCCAATTTGGCCACTGAAGGCCGAACCGCGCCAAGCCTCAAACAACTCAACGAAGCGATCGACGCGTATCGCGCCGATTTTCCTACAACGCTGATCACGGTGGTTGTAGACGCCACCTTTGGTCATCGAATCGACCCCAAAGAAGTGGCCGAATTCGAGCGTGCCATCGAGACCAATGCCTTTGTGGCGCCGCCGGCTGGTGCCGTCGGCCGCGGCGATGGTTTCATCTTGAGCATCGCGAATAAGGCCAACGCGACGGTGTTGTCGAACGACAGCTACCAAGAATTTCACGGCGAATACGCCTGGCTCTTCGAAGAAGGCCGCCTCGTGGGCGGCAAGCCGGTGCCACACGTTGGGTGGGTGTTCGTGTATCGCACACCCGTGCGTGGGCCCGTCAGTCGCCGATCGGTAAAAGAGCAAAAGGTTGTCGACAAGTCACCTCGCCGCCGTTCGCCAGCCAGCAATCTCAACGACCTGCCCGCGATTTCGGCAAATGCCCCGATGCCCGTGCCGAAGTCGGCCCCTCCGGGCGCTGTCATGCCGGCCCCCAAGCCGGTTGCTCCAAAGACCGTGAACGACTTGATGGCGTTTTTGTCATTTGTCGAGCACCATCCAGTTGGCACCTCGGTCGAGGCCGTGGTCGATAGCTACTCATCGCACGGTGCCTATGTGCTCATCGGCGAAGCGCACGGCTATGTGCCGTTGCGGTTGATGGGCGACCCGGCACCGCGAAGTGCGCGCGACGCAATGACTCTGGGCGATGCGGTCACGTTGGTCGTCAGCAGTTTTGATGCGAAGCGTCGCAGCATCGATCTGTCGGTGCTCTCGATGGCTCCCGATGCCAAGCCGGCTGAGCCAAAGAAGGCGGCGAAGAAGGCGGCAAAGGCAGACAAGCCAG
>JBAXER010000006.1:0-66750 GCA_037140375.1 Actinomycetota bacterium | reverse complement strand
CTGCGCACTGTGTCGGCATCGACCCGAGCACATTTCACGCCACCCGCAGCGGCCGCAAGCTTCTTCTCATCAAGCTGGTTCGACCCACTCACATAGGCCAAGACCACTTCGCCATCTACGGCAAAAATGAGGCTCTTCACAATCTGACCCACCTGAACACCGACGGCGTTGGCTGCGTCGACAGCGGTCTTGCAGCCCTCAGGAAATCGAACGGTGACGATCTCGAGCCCACGAGCGCGGGCTTCGGTGGTCACTCGCAACACATTGGGGTGCACATCACTCATGCGTTGGACTCTACGCAGCGAGCGGCGCGTTTACAGCAGTTGGTCGATGGCCTCAGCGAGGCGCCGATCGAGATCGGTGATGGTGTTGCCCTCATCGTGGGTGGTCATGCTGATGGACACCCGGCTATACGCAATGCTCATGTCGGGATGGTGATCCATCGTCTGCGCAATGAGCGCAACACTGGTCATGAACCCAAAGGCCTCGGCAAAACCGTTGAACTTGAACGTCTTGCTGAGCACACCATCGAGTTCGTTCCACATGGCGGTCAGCGTAATGTGCCGGGGCCAGCGAACAGGTCGTCGAGCGCGCTTGGCTCGTCGTCGGGCACTGCCGACTCGAACGCTGCGTAACCATCGCGCTCGAGCACATCGACTAACTCGGGACCACCCGATTCGACGATGCGACCCTTCACCAAGATGTGCACAACATCGGGCTTCAGTTCTTCGAGCAGGCGGCTGTAGTGCGTGATGACCAACGCGCCGAGACCGTCTTGGTTCGTTGCGTCCTCGACACGGCGAGCGCAATCGCGCAACGCATCGATGTCGAGACCCGAGTCGAGTTCGTCGAGAATGGCGATGCGCGGACGCAGCATTGCCAACTGCAATGTCTCGTTGCGCTTCTTCTCGCCGCCCGACAGGTCGACGTTGAGCGAGCGCTCGAGGAACGCCTCATCGAAGTTGATGCGAGCCGACTCGGTGCGCAGCATCTGCGCAACATCGGCGGTGGTGCGACCACGGGCCTTGAACGCCTCGGTCATCACATCGACAACGGCAACGCCAGGAACCTCGGTTGGGTACTGCATCACCAGATGCAGACCGGCTTGCGCACGCTGCCACGTAGGCAACGCCAGCAGATCGATGTCGTCGAGAAACACCGAACCCGCGGTGACCTTGTAGCCGGGCTTACCCATGACAACTGCCGAGAGCGTGCTCTTGCCAGCGCCGTTGGGGCCCATGACGGCATGCACTTCGCCCGATGACACGGTGAGGTTGATGCCGTTGAGAATCTTCTTGCCGCCAATGGAGGCGTGCAGATCGGTGATGGTGAGCGTGGTCATGACGCAGCGCCTTCTGTAGAGCCAGTTGATTCTTCGATGACAAGCACAATGTTGTTGTCGACGACAGACACGTCGTACACGGGCACTGGCTTGATGGCCGGCAACGTGCTGGGCACACCGGTGACAAGGCTGAACGCGCTGCCGTGCTTCCAGCACTCGAGCTCTTTAGTGGCCGGCAACACTTCGCCTTCGCTGAGCGAGATGTCGGCATGGCTGCACGTGTCACCCAATGCGTAGATGTCGTCGCCGATGCGCACTACCGCAATGGCGCGCCCACCGACAGCAAACTTCTTCACGGCGCCGGGGGCAATGTCGGCGAGCGCACCGAGAACGTGAGTGCTCATGAGGGCACCATCGCCTGATGCAGTTTGCGCGAGATGCGCAGACGCAGATCGGCAGCGAGGCCGCCTGTTGGAAGTTGGCCAAGCACTTCGTCGAAGAAGCCGAGCACAACAAGCCGCTCGGCGATGTCGGGCTGGATGCCGCGGCTCTCGAGATAGAAACGCTGGTCTTCGTCGATGGGTCCAACAGTGCTGGCATGGCTGCACTTGACATCGTTGGTCTCGATCTCAAGGTTGGGCACGCTCTCGGCCCAAGCGCCATCGCTGAGGGTGAGGTTGCGGTTGGTCTGAAAGGCCTGTGTGCCGCGAGCGTCGGGGCCAATTTTGATGAGGCCGGTGTACACGCTGCGGGCGACATCGTTGACCGCGCCTTTGAACAACAGGTCGGCGCTGGTCTTGGGCGCGATGTGCTCTTGGGTGATGCGGAAGTCGTGAGTCTGCGAACCGTCGGCGAAGTAGAGCGCTACCTGACGTGTGCTCGAGCCTTGGCCAACGAGCTTGGCGTGCGTGCGCACTCGGGCGTAATCGCCACCGAGCGCCACTGCCGACAACAACGTGGATGAGTCGCGCTCGCCCACCGACTGCTGATTCGCGATCTGCCAGACCGAGCTACCGAGCTCGTTGATCGCCAGGTACTTCACCCGAGCGGCCTGACGGGCCCGCACATGCAACACCGGCATCACGATGCCAGTGACATCGTCGGCCGACATGAAGCGCTCGATGACCGTGACTTCGCTGTCGTCGCCAGCATCGATGTCGAGACGAGGGAAACACGCCACACCACTGCTCTGCAACACATGGGTGATGACGATTGGCTGCTCGAGCACCTTGCCGCGCGGAATGCGCAAGCGGATGACCGAGGCGAACGCCTGGTTGAGATCTTCGAACAGGTCGAGCGAGTGATCGCTGACATCGAGTTCGTCGGTGGTGAGCACCGAATCGGCACCAGTGATGGTGGTTGACATGGTGCCGGGCGAATACGCCGCGAGATCAAGCTCGGCGATGCGGCTATACCGCCAGATTTCGTCTTGGGCGGTGGGGAACGTGGCTGCAGCAAAACGCTCAAGGGCCGCCAACCGTGAATCGGTGTCGGCCAAACGCAGGCTGCGCACGGCGTCGGGGGTAAACGAATGCACCCCGAAATACTACTGTCTCCGTAGGAGAAATTAACCGGCTGCCGCCGGCGACCAGCGAGAGTTCGCTGTTGAGTTAGCTACTGCCTCGACGTTTGAAGAACCGGCGCAGCCCTTTGCCCTCATCGGGCAACGGCGGAATACCCCTGCGCATATCGGCCATGACCTGCTGACCAACCTGATTGAGGAAGTCTTCGGCTTCATCGAGCACCGCCGCAGCAGTGCCGTCGTCGAGCCCTGGCGGCTCGGGTGGAGTGGGAGGTGTGATCAATGACCCCACGGCCCAGTTCACATCGGCAAGGCGACGCTCGTAGGCGTGACAATTCTCGGGACAACGCCACGGCGCGTCGGGAGCAAGATCGAGATTGCACTTGCGAACAGTTTCGCCGCCCGCATAGGTGCGACTCTCAAAGTTCTTGCACTCTTGGCGCATCGGCATGGCTCTATTGTGCCACCGATCAGCCGACTGAGCCTTCCATTTGCAATTCGATGAGACGACTCCACTCGACGGCGTATTCCATCGGCAAGGTTCGCGTGATGGGCTCGATGAAACCGTTGACCACCATGCCCATTGCCTGCTCTTGCGAGAGGCCGCGGCTCATGAGGTAGAACAACTGCTCGTCGGCGATCTTGCTGACCGTGGCCTCGTGACCGATCTGCGCGTCGCGCTCGCCCACTTCCATATACGGGAAGGTGCGGCTCTCGCTTTGATCATCGAGGATGAGCGCATCGCACTGCACGTGGCTCTTGCATCCGTAGGCACCGTCTTCGACGCGCACGAGGCCGCGATAGGTGGTGATGCCGCCGTCTTTGCTGATGCTCTTCGAGACGATCTTGCTGGTGGTCTCGGGTGCCGCGTGAACCATCTTGGCTCCGGCATCTTGATGCTGGCCGGCGCCGGCGTAGGCAACCGAGAGCACCTCGCCAGTGGCCTTGGGGCCCATCAGATAAATGCTGGGGTACTTCATGGTGAGGCGGCTACCGATGTTGCCGTCGATCCACTCCATATGGCCTTCGGTCTCAACCCGGGCCCGCTTGGTGACCAAGTTGTACACGTTTGGCGACCAATTCTGGATGGTGGTGTAGGTGACGCGTGCGCTTGGCTTCACGACGATTTCAACAACGGCCGAATGCAGTGAGTCGTTGGTGTACACCGGAGCCGAGCAGCCCTCGATGTAATGAACCTGGCTGCCTTCGTCGGCGATGATGAGCGTGCGCTCGAACTGGCCGGCGTTTTCGGAGTTGATGCGGAAGTAGGCCTGCAGCGGCATCTCGCAGTTGACGCCTGGTGGGATATAGATGAACGAGCCACCACTCCACACCGCTGAGTTGAGCGCTGAGAACTTGTTGTCGCCAGGAGGAATGACGCTGCCGAAGTACTGCTTGACGAGATCGGGGTACTCGCGCAGGGCGGTATCCATATCGCAGAACAAGATGCCCTGCTCTTCGAGCTCGGCACGGTTGCGGTGGTACACGACCTCAGAGTCGAACTGCGAGGTGACGCCAGCGAGGTACTTGCGCTCGGCCTCGGGGATACCCAACTTCTCGTAGGTGGCCTTCATCTGCTCGGGAAGGTCATCCCAGTTGTCGGTCTGATCGGCCTTAGGACGCAGGTAGTAATAGATGTCCTGGAAGTTGAGATCGGGCATGTTGATGGCGAACCAGTCGGCCATTGGCTTGCGATCGAAGGTGCGCAGGCTCTTCATGCGGAAGTCGGTCATCCACTTGGGCTCGCCCTTCCACCACGAAATCTGATCGACAACGCCCTCGTCAAGCCCCTTTTCGGACTTAAAGGCGTACTCGACATCGTCGTTCCATCCGAGGCTGTACTTACTGAGATCAAGGTCGAACGAGGTCATCGGAAGGTCTTTCTATTCGTAGCGACGGATCGGGCGACGCCGAATGGGGCTGAATGCCCCGAACACCGCACCGGTATTTGCACTACGGGCATAGTAACAATTATTTGCGCCGACTCACAGTGCTGCCGAGAAAAGCTGACGTTCCGTGTGCCGTTGGCCCCATGTGGCTACCGTAAGGGGCCTATGTCAAAGGTGCTCACTTCGCTGCCGGTTGGAGAACGAGTGGGCATTGCCTTCTCTGGTGGTCTCGATACATCAGCGGCCGTGGCCTGGATGCGCGAAAAGGGTGCCCTTCCCTACGCATACACCGCCGACCTTGGCCAGCAAGACGAAAGCGATCTGCCGGGTGTGCCCGACCGCGCCAAGCAATACGGCGCCGAACTGGCTCGCATTATCGACTGCCGCACCGAGCTGGTGCACGAGGGCTTGGTGGCGCTGCAGTGTGGCGCCTTCCACATCAGCACCGCCGGCAAGACCTACTTCAACACCACCCCATTGGGTCGCGCGGTCACGGGCACGCTGCTCGTGCGCGCGATGCAAGAAGACAACGTCGATATTTGGGGCGACGGCAGCACCTATAAGGGCAACGACATCGAGCGGTTCTACCGCTATGGCTTACTGGTGAACCCCAACCTGCGCGTGTATAAGCCGTGGCTCGACGAAGCATTCGTTGGCGAGCTCGGTGGCCGCGCCGAGATGAGCGAGTTCCTCATTCAGCGCAAGCTGCCCTACCGAGACAGCAAAGAAAAGGCCTACAGCACCGACGCCAATATCTGGGGCGCCACGCACGAGGCCAAGCTGCTCGAAGAGTTGGGCACGAGCATGGACATTGTTGAACCCATCATGGGTGTGGCTCACTATCGCGAAGACGTGGTCGTCGATGCCGAGACCGTGAGCATTCGGTTCAACGAAGGTTGGCCAGTGGCCATCAACGGCCAAGAGTTCGCCAGTCAGGTCGAGCTTGTGTTGGCCGCCAACATCATCGGCGGACGCCATGGGCTCGGCATGAGCGACCAGATCGAGAACCGCATCATCGAAGCCAAGAGCCGCGGCATCTACGAAGCGCCGGGTCTGGCGCTGTTGCACATTGCCTACGAGCGCTTGGTCACCGGCATTCATAACGAAGGCACCCAAGAGAACTACCGCACCATGGGTCGGCGCCTTGGTCGCTTGCTCTACGAAGGTCGCTGGTTCGATCCGCAGAGCCTGATGCTGCGTGAAGCGTTGCTGCGTTGGGTGGGTTCGGCCGTCACCGGCGAGGTCACACTGCGTCTGCGTCGCGGCGACGACTACACCATTTTCGACACCACCGGCCCACACCTCACCTACGCGCCCGAGCGGCTCAGCATGGAAAAGGTCGAAGACGCTCCGTTTGGTCCGCTCGATCGCATTGGCCAACTCACCATGCGCAACCTCGACATCGAAGACAGCCGCGCCAAGCTCGATGTGTATCGCAGCGTTGGCACGTTGGGCCCGGGCGGATTGCTCGAACTCGAAGGCGGCAAGTAAGCCGCTCGCCGCTAGCGCGCTTGCAGTGCGGCCACAATGCCGCCGAGCAGCCGAGCCCGATCAGGCATCGTCGCGACCAACACGTATTCGTGATCGGCGTGTGCGCCGCCACCAACCGCGCCAAGGCCATCGAGTGTGGCCACGCCATTGGCTGCGGTGAAGTTGCCATCAGAGCCGCCGCCCACCGCCACGCCTGCGATCTCGCCAAGCCCGAGGTCGCGGGCCACTTGCACGGCGAGCGGAAACAGCCACGCCGACGATGACACCGGCATTGGCGGACGATTGATGCCGCCGCGAAGTTCGAGCCGAGATTCGCTGAGGTGCGGATGCAGACCTGCCATGGCGGCCTCGATGCGCTCTTTCTCGCCTGGCGCCTCGACGCGTACATCAATGGTGAGTGTTGCGAGGGCTGGAACCACGTTGTCGGCGGTGCCCGCTGAAGCAAGCGTGGGCGTGACCGTGGTACCCGTAGTGGTGTCGCCCAGCGTGCTCACGGCGAGCACTTGATGCGCCGCTTCGATGAGCGCGTTGACACCCTTTTCGGGCTCGAGTCCGGCATGCGAGGCACGGCCGTGGATGAGCAATTCGAAGGTGCCGGTGCCCTTGCGCGCTGTCTTGAGCGCTCCGCCATCGGCACTGGGCTCGAGCACTAACGCTGCGCCGCACGCAAGCGCACGCTGCACGATGAGGCCGCGCGAGTCGTGCGAGCCGGTTTCTTCATCAGCAGAAAAAAGAATCTCGACGCCCGAGAGATCGGGCAACTGCGCGAGCCCGTGAATGGCTTGCACGATGCCCGCCTTCATGTCGAACACGCCAGGGCCCATCGCCCGACCTTCGACAACTTTGAACGGCCGCGCTGCCACCGATCCGAATGGGAACACCGTGTCGTGGTGGCCGAGCACGAGCACCTTGGGCTCACCGCCACCCGACCAGCGAACGTGCGGTCCGACCGGTGAATCGATGATCTCTGCTGTTCCGCCGAGGCGCTGCTCGATGAGCGAAGCCAGCGCCGCAGCCGACACGGCGAGCGCCTGCACATCGCGCGATGGCGACTCGATGTTCACCAACGTCTCGAGGTCGGTCAGCATCAGTTCGAGGTCGAGGTTGGGCACGTGGCCATTCTGCCTGATCGAGACCAGCGAGGCAGTGTCGATTCGATGCGTAGCGCCGCGAGGTACCCACCGTGTCAGAATCGCAGCCATGCGCAAATCCAGATCACTCATCGCCGCGACCATCGTGCTGGCGACCTTCGCCGGTGCCTGCTCGAGCAGTTCATCGAACAGTTCGCCGGCCACGTCGCCGGAGAGCACCACCACCACGATCGCGTTGCCGTTGGCCACGTTCACCGTGCAACCCGGTATGAACCAGATCGCAGTGCTCGGCGCTACGCCTGGCGACAAGCTCGAGGTCGTCGCCGCCGACGGCACCGTTGCTGGCACTGGCGTCGCCGACGAGCAGGGCTCGTTCCTGCAGCGCACCATTCCAGCGGGCAGCTACATCGTGCGCACCGTGGGAGCCAGCCCAACGGCCAGCGCACCCGCCGACGTGTTCGACGAGTCGAAGGTTCCGGCCCAATCGTTCTATGGCGACCAGAAGCTGCCGGCCGGTGGCTTCGGCTACCTCACCACCCGTGACGGCACCACGTTGAGCATGAACGTGATGCTGCCCGGACCAGCCGACAAGGGTCCGTACCCAACCGTGGTCGAGTACTCGGGCTATGACCCCAGCAACCCGGCCAACACCACCTTCGGCTTGTTGTTTAACGCCTTGGGCTACGCGTACGTTGGCGTGAACATGCGCGGCACCGGCTGCAGCGGCGGTTCGTACCTGTTCTTCGAACGACCACAAAGTGTCGACGGCTATGACGCCATCGAGGCAATCGCCGCCCAGCCTTGGGTGCTCGATCACAAGGTGGGCATGGGCGGCATCTCGTACCCGGGCATCACCCAGTTGTTCGTGGCCGCAACGCAGCCACCAAGCCTTGAGGCCATTGCCCCATTGAGCGTGCTCGACGACTCGTATCGCGCCACCGGTTACCCCGGCGGCATTTTGAACACCGGCTTCGCCGCCCCATTCCTGCAAGAGCGTTTCGACGCAGCAAAGATCTACGGTCAGGGTTGGTCCAAAGAGAAGGCCGACGGCGGCGACACCAAGTGCGCCGACAACCAGAAGTTGCGCTTGCAGAACCCCGACTTCTTGCAGGTCACCAAGGACAACATCTACTACGACCCAACCCTCGCCGATGCCTACTCGCCAAGCACATTCGTCGACAAGATCAAGGTGCCTGTGTTCTTGGCCGGAGCTTGGCAAGACGAGCAGACCGGTGGCCACTTCCCGAACATGATCAAGAATTTCACGGGCACTCCGCACCTGTACGTAGACCTCGTGAACGGTCTGCACACCGAGTCGTTGAGCCCAACCGTGTTCGCTCGAATGGCCGAGTTCTATTCGTTGTACGTGGCCAAGAAAGTGCCGACGCTTGCTGGCGCTCGTGTGGTCGCAGCCGTGCTCGTGCCGGGCGTCTACCACACTGCTACTCCCGAGTTGCCTGCCGACCGATTCACTGGCAAGACCCTTGCCGAATCACTCACGATGTTTGAGTCTGAGCCAACAGTGCGCGTGCTTTTCGAAGAAGGCGCCTCGGGCAAGACCGTGCCAAGCGGACCATTGCCACGTTGGATCGAGAGCTACAAGACATGGCCAATTCCAAGCGCCGTATCAACCACGTGGTACTTAGGCGACAACGGTTCGCTGAACTCCGACAAGCAAACAACCGGCACCGCCGACAGCTATAAGGCCGACCCAACCGCACTGCCAAAGGCGTTCTACCCAGGCGGACGCAGCCAAGACGTGTGGGGCGCCGATGTGGTCTACGACTGGCGCTCGATTCCTTCGGGCACCGGCCTTGGCTACATCACGGCACCACTCAAGAGTGACATTGCTGTCATCGGAACCGGCTCGATCGACCTCTGGATCAAGTCGACATCGCCCGATACCGACCTTGAGGTGACCATCACCGAAGTTCGTCCCGACGGCACCGAGATGTACATCCAGACCGGCTGGCTGCGTGCCTCGCAGCGCGCCATCGACACCAAGAACGCAACCGATGTCTACCCAGCGCACACCCACGCCAAGGCAGACGCAGCGCCACTTCCAGCCGGCGAGTTCACGCCGGTTCGGGTCGAGATGTTCCCGTTCGCTTACGCGTTCCGCACCGGCAGCCAGATCCGCATCACCATCGATGCGCCAGGCAACAGCCGCCCAGTGTGGGAGTTCGATTCGCTGAGCAAGGGCGAGACCGTCACGATTGCGCACGACTCGAAGTACCCATCGGCCATCGTGTTGCCAGTGGTACCGGGCGTGTCGATTCCTGCGGGCATCGCCGCTTGTGGCGCGCTGCGTGGCCAGCCATGCCACCCATACGTGGCAGCCGACAACGAGCGCGCAACCAAGTAAGCAGTAGCGACACGAACAGCGATCTGATCGAATAGCGCACATGGATCGTCGCGTCGAGCTCGGAGAGTTTCTGAGAGCTCGGCGCGACGCTCTGCGCCCTATCGATGTGGGTCTGCCCGCAGGCACCCGACGACGAACGCCGGGCCTACGCCGAGAAGAAGTTGCGTTACTCGCAGGCGTGTCGCTCACTTGGTACACGTGGCTCGAACAAGGTCGACGGATCAACGCATCACGCGACGTACTGCAGGCGTTGGCACGAACGTTGCGCCTCGACGAGGCTGGCCGTTCGCACCTGCTGGCACTGGCCAGTGGCGAATCGTTCGACCCGGTAGAGCGCACGCTCGAGGCTCCCGATGCCATCGTTCGGCTGATTGCCTCGATGGAACCATCGCCTGCATATGTGCTCGGCCCACGTTGGGAATACGTGGCGTGGAACGCAGCGCAAGACAAGTTGTATCCCGCACTCAGCAACCTGCCCGAGCACGAGCGCAATCTGCTGTGGGTGATGTTCTGCGAGCCGACGGCCAAGGCACTCATCGCCGGCTGGCACGACCGGGCGCGCAGCACACTCGCCGAGTTTCGGGCCAGCACCACGCGGCTCATGGATGATCCGGTCGTGATCGATCTCGTCGAGCGCCTGCTGGCGCGCAGCCCCGAGTTTGCGGTGTGGTGGCCCGAGCACGACGTGGCTGGATTCCACACCCGACTGCGTCGCTATCACCATCCTCGTGCCGGTGAACTGACCTTTGAGTATCAGCAGATGATCCCCGCCGAGTGGCCTCACCTGCGAGTTATCTGCCAACTTCCGCTACCTGGCGACGACAGCGCGCAGCGGTTATCGGCCTGGCACGACGTGGGCTGACGGCCCCGATTCTTGCGGCCAGCGAGAAATCTGACGCGGTGTCAGAAATCTCCGTGGGGTGCGTTACGGTTGTCACATGATTGAGATCCCGCACGGGGCGCGGGTGTTCGGCATGCAACTGCCGATCCAAGCGCAGAGCAACTATTTCGTATCCGAATGGGAACGCACGGCCGGACCAACCGAGCTGGCGCGCGTGACCAAGACCGCCGACGACAACGGCTTTCACTATGTGGGCGTCTGCGACCACGTAGCGCTGCCCGACTCAGTGGTTGGCGGCATGGGCACGCATTGGGCCGAGCCCATCAGCACCCTGTCGTGGCTTGCAGCGCTCACCACGCGAGTTGGCCTGCTGACACACGTGTACGTGTTGCCGTATCGTCACCCACTTGTGGCGGCGAAGCAGTTCGCCAACCTCGACTGGTTGTCGGGTGGTCGCGCCCTTGCCGGCGTAGGCGCCGGACATGTGCAGGCCGAGTTCGAAAAGCTCGGTGTCGATTACCACCGTCGCGGCCGCATGGTCGACGAAGCGTTGCCCGTGTTCATGGAGGCACTCGAGAACGAGTTCGTCGATGGCTTCGGCGCACGCCCACGTCCGGTTCAGTCGCCCCGCCCCCCCGTCTGGGTGGCTGGTTCTAGCGATCCGGCAATTCGCCGCGCCGCCAAGTTCGGCGACGGTTGGCTGCCACAGGGCCCTTCCACCGCAGCGATGGTCGCTACGTTGCAGGCTGGCCGCGAGGCCGCCGGCCGAGCGGACCGTCCAATGATGATCGGCCACATCACACCGTTCCTTCACGTGGGCAACGCCACATGGGACATCGGGGCCGACACAGTCACCGGATCACCCACCGCTGTTGCCGAGCAGATTTTGGCTGGCACACCCGACGGCGTGAACCAACTGCAGGTGCGCTTCAAGGCCCGCAGCTGCGACGAGATCTGCGAGCAGATGGTTGCATTTGCAACCGACGTCGCACCACTGCTCACCACCATCTAGCACTCCCCCTCTGACGCCCCTGCGGCTGACGCTCCCTCGACTCTGAAAGACCCCCATGCTTACGAACCTCGACGACTATCCCATCCATCAGTTGCCCGAGCCCATGCAGCATGTGGGCACCACCGACCGCAACTTCTACGACCGGTACTACTTCAACGGTTTCGACAAGTCGGGCGAGTGCATGTTCATTCTCGGCCTGGGCGTGTACCCCAACCTCGGGGTCATCGATTCGTTCCTCGCCGTGATGCACAAGGGTCAATACAACGTGGTGCGCGCATCACGCGAGCTCGAGGGTGTCGACCGTTTGCACCCCAGCGTTGGCCCGCTCAGTGTCGAAGTCATCGAAGGCCTCAAGCGCCTACGTGTTGTGTGCGAGCCCAACGAATGGGGCATCACCATCGACGCCACATGGACCGGCGCGCATGCACCGTTCGAAGAGCCACGCCATTACATCCGCGAGAACGGTCGGGCCATTTTCGACACCACTCGCCTTGCTCAGCTCGGCGGATGGGACGGCGAACTCACCGTCGACGGCAAAACGTTCTCGCTCACCGAGGCCACGTGGTGGGGATCGCGTGATCGCTCGTGGGGCATTCGCCCAATCGGCGAAAGCGAACCACAGGGCATCCGCGCCAAGAACCCATTCAGTTGGTTCTGGGTCTATGCGCCCATTCGTTTCGACGATCACTCGATGGTCGTGATGATTCAAGAGCGCCAAGACGGCAGCCGCGTGCTCGAAGAAGCCGTGCGTCTGTGGCCCGCCGAAACCGGCCGCGAGCCCGAGTTCTTCCATGCGCCGCGTCATGCACTCGAGTTCACTCCCGGCACGCGATTCAGCACCGGCGCTCACCTGATGATGGACGCAGCCGATGGGTCGACAATCGACATCACGGCCGAGCCACTCATCCCGATTCACATCGGTATTGGCACGGGCTACGGCTACGACGCCGATTGGCGCCATGGCATGTGGCAAGGCGCCGAACCGGTGGTGCAGCACTTCCATCTCGACACCAATACCGCCGAGGGCAAGGCGCGCCTGTTCGGCATCGTCGATGCGGGCGCACGGTTCACGTACACCGACGACCGCGGCACGCATGTGGGCTATGGCCTGTACGAGACGATGATCATCGGGCCGCACAAGCAATACGGATTTGTCGACATGCTCGATGGCTACGCCGGACCCAGTACTGGCGAGGCCGCCCAATGAGTCGCACATTCAACTTGGCCGACCTGTTCGAGGTGATCGCCGATGCCGTTCCCCACCGCACTGCGGTGGTGGCCGGCGAGCAGCGCCGCACTTATCGCGAACTCGACGACCGGGCAACCAGGCTCGCCAATCACCTGCACGCCAACGGCGTCAACAAGGGCGACCACGTAGCCATCCACGCTATGAACTGCGCCGAGTGGGTCGAAGCGTTCTTCGCTTGCTTCAAGCTCAGCGCCGTTCCGATCAACGTGAACTACCGCTATGTCGAAGCCGAGCTGCGGTATCTCTACGACAACGCCGACAGCATCGCCGTCATCGTCGAGCCACAATTCCGCGAGCGTCTCGATGCCGTGCTGGTCGATCTGCCGGGCGTGCGCCACGTGCTCGAAATCGGCCCCGACTACGAAGCAGCCTTGGCCGCAGCATCACCCGAGCGCCCGAACTTGGGCCGCTCGAACGACGACCTCTACATGCTCTACACCGGCGGCACCACCGGTATGCCCAAGGGCGTGATGTGGCGCCACGAAGACACGTTCTTCGCCACGATGAACAGCGCTCGCTACGGCAAAGAGCTCGAGCGTCCCGAAGATCTCGCCGCCGAAGTCACGGCATCGCCAACCTCAATGACGATGATGGCCATCGGGCCGATGATGCACGGCGGCGCGCAGTGGATGCTCGGCAACACCATCTTCATTGGCGGCACCATCGTGCTATACACCGAGCGCGGCTTCGACGCCGATGCCGTGCTGCGCATCATCGAGCGCGAGCACGTGAACAGCGTGAACACCATTGGCGATGCGATGGCACGTCCGCTCGCCGAGGCCATTGCCGGTTCACCGGCAGGCACCTACGACCTGTCGTCGCTGTTTGCATTCGGCAATGGTGGCGCTCCGCTCTCGGCAGCCGTGCGCGAGCAGCTCACCGCAGCGTTGCCAACCGCCGTCATCATGGACAGCTTCGGCGCTTCTGAAACTGGCGCCACCGGCAGCAAGGTCGACGCAGGCGAAGGCTTTGGCGCACCACGTTTCGCGATGGGGCCGCACACCACCGTGTTGTCCGACACCGGCGAGCAATGCGAGCCCGGCGTCACCGGCAAGTTGGCACGCACCGGCTACATCCCCCTCGGCTATTACAAAGATCCCGAGAAGACCGCGGCCACGTTTCCAACCTTCGCTGGCAAGCGTTGGGTTGTGCCTGGCGACTTCGCTCGCATCGAAGACGACGGCACCATCACCCTGCTCGGGCGCGGTTCGGTGAGCATCAACTCGGGCGGCGAGAAGATCTATCCCGAAGAAGTCGAAGCCGTACTCAAAAAGCATCCAGCTGTGTTCGATGCCGTTGTCGTTGGTACACCCAACGAACGCTGGGGCGAACAAGTCACCGCAATCGTTCACGTTCGGCCTGGCCACGAACTCTCTGAGGCCGACGTAAAGGCTCACTGCCGCACCGAACTCGCCGACTACAAGGCCCCACGAACCGTGCTGTTCCTCGACGAGATTCAGCGCACCCCGGTCGGCAAGGCCGACTACACGTGGGCAAAGAAAACGGCGCTCGAGCTCATCGGTTAGATTTCGCCGCATGCATTTCGGCGGCCGCGCAGCAACTGGCGCAGCCGTTGTGGTCGCTGCGCTCAGCGGCGCCGTCATTGTCTACGCAACTCGCCACGACCCGGTGCTGTCGCCCGACTCAATCAGCTACCTCTCTGCCGCCGCGCTGTTTCGTTCAGGCCGCGGGCTCACCGAGTTCAGCGGACAACCGCTCACTGTGTTTGGTCCGTTGTTTCCGTTGCTACTTTCCGCGGGCGGACGCAACCTGCAATGGGCGCGCGTTGTTGGCGCCGCGTGCATCGTTGGCGCCACGTGGCTGATGTTCATACTGCTGCGGTCGCGAGTTCGCCCGTGGGTTGCGGTCGCCGGTGCAGCCGCATTCGCACTCAGCCCTGGCCTCGTGTACATCGGCTCCACGGTCTGGAGCGAGAACCCCTACATCGTCATCTCGTTGGCTGCGCTGGCCGTGCTCACACTGCGGCCACTCACCGAACGAACCGCTGCGCTCGGCGGCCTGCTGTGCGCACTCGGTTTCCTCACGCGTTATGCGGGCGTTGGACTCATCGCCGCCGGGGCCGTGTGCGTGCTTGCCGCCGCTCAACAGCTGGGCCTCGAGCGACGCCGCTCGTTACGACTGTTGACGATTCATCTTGCTACCTCTTTCGCCGTGTGCTCCGTGTGGATACTTCGAAACCTCGCGCAAACCGGCGAAGCACTTGGGCCAAGGTTCTCGGGAGGCAGCCCCGAATCGATCGGCCAACTCACCAACCGGGTCACTTCGGGCGTCGGCGCGCTGGTCTTCGGCAACACAGCGAGCAAAGGCGCGACCCACAACGGGGGCACAGTAATCACCGTGCTACTCGCGGCAGCGATCGTGATCACGATGATTGCCGGAACTCGCCGCGTGCTTGATTTCGGCATGGCTGCGTTCGCACTCACATCGTTGGCGCTGCCAGCCCTTGCGCGGCATTTCACCGCGAGCGACATTGAGTTCAGGGTGATGTCGCCTTCGCTCATCCCCATCGTCTACTTCGCGGCAGTGATGCTCGAACGCATTCGGTGGCGAGCGGTGATCATCGCGCTCGCCGTCGCAGTAGTTGGCTGGTCGGCGTACGAAGGAGTTGCCGTCGCCGACCGCTTGCCAGACGTGGTCGCCATCGCTGCCGGGTCGCGTACGCAAACGTCGAAAGCACTCTTCGACCTCATCGACACACTGCCCGCCGACGCACACGTGCTGACCAATAGTCCCCAACGGGTGTGGTGGCAGAGCGATCGCAATCCCACGTTGTTCGCGTTTGTGCGGCCACGCGCCGGCAACAGCAACTATCCGCTCAGCGTTGCCGACACGCTGCGCTATGCATGCCTGCCGCACACGTATCTTGCTTGGTTCGGAACGTTGGCCAATGCTGGCGATGGGCCCGCAGATCGTCGCCCTGATCTCGCCGAGGTCATCGATCTCACTGTGGCGCAGAGTGTGACTGGCGGCGTGTTGTACACATTGAGTGCACACGATTCGGCGCAGTGTGCGGCGCGCTGAGCGCGCCATTTAGTTCTTGGCTGGCGGGCACCCACGTTGTTCGAATGCCGACCGCGCTCGGTATTCGCCCTGTGGCAGGTACGCGCCGAGCACTGCTTGTTCGGTGCCGGGTTCAGCAACGTGAGCCCACGTATGGGTAAACGTGGCGGCGGGCAACATGTGGCGCAGAATCAGCGAGCCGGCTTGCGGACGGTCGACGCCATCGCCGTCGCCCCACGCCATCCACGCAACGCCGCAAGCGATGGTGGCGTTGCTGGGTCGATCCTCGGCGAGGCTGACAACAACGGTGTACATGCCGTCGGCATCGATAGGGATTTGCTCGTCGTATAAGCAGTCGGACACACGTGTCGTGACCGGGCTTTCGTTTTGGCAGATCGACCAATAACGCACCTGCGCGTCGGTCATCACCAGTTCACCATCGCCAGTTCGTGGGGTGGTCGGCGCCTTGCCGCGCAGCACCAACACGTTGTGATCTCTGGGCCCGTCGCCGAGGGATCTGTTCACCGCGGCGACGCCGTAATCGGTATTGATGTTGGCGTAGAAACCCTTGCGGATCGATGTGTCGAGGGCAGCGATCTGCGGCTCATACGAGGTGCCCGTCCAGAACGACGCCAACACGTTGAACCGCGGATTGAAAAACCGCAACCACGTTGGCGGGTCATGCGCCGGGTGTGTGTTGGCATCGCCGAGGCGCACCAATTGCCGATACGTATCGGCCGAGAGCAGGCCCGCCCCATTGGCCGGCGCTGAGGGATCGGCGTGCAGCGCAGCACATGCCTCGCTGCCGGTGATGGCCGCCCCGCCGGCCAGCGTGACCTCAACGTTGGGTAGTCCGGAATCTCCGGTGAGGTCGCGTGCGTGGTCGGGCACATACACGCGATAGATGATCTCTTGCTGCACTGACGACGTGGCCGGCGGCGCCGAGTTGGGCAAGGTGTAGAGCACGTTTGGGTCGCGTGGCGGTGCGCTGAGCGCGCTGGGCACGCTGGGCACGGCCGACTGTTGCAGCGTGACCGTGTACTGACGATTCACGGCATCCCGGCGGGCGCCGACCAGAAATGGGTTAGTTGATCCGGTCAGCGGTTCGATGTCGATGTCGGCCAACACATCAACAGCGACACCGACCTCGTTCGCTGCGAGGTCGAATGCGTAGCTGCCGAACGATTCGTATCGGGCGTGAGCAAACATGCCGTTGAGCCGAACCGTGGCGCCGGTGGGCACCGTGTAGGCCGAGTACCAATACGTGGCGTTTGCATCGGGATACTGAGTGTTGTTGGCGCCGCGGGTGATTCCGGGCGACCAAAAACAATCGTGCTCCGGACTTGTTGTTGAGCTCGTCGACGCGTCTACAGGCGTGGTCGCGGTGAGCGCCGTTGTCGACCCAGCGACTTGCTCACCGTTGCTTGCACATCCGACGCACACCGCCGCAATCAGCACCACGGCGAGCGACGATGAGCGCACTGCGGCCCGAGCTATGCGAACTCTGGCAAGACGGCTTCGGCCACGAGGCGGATCGAGGACCACGCTTCGTCGATGGGCATACCGCCGCACATTGGGTGCAACGTGAGCGCATCGAACGGCCCCAAGGTCTTGCAGCGCTGCACGCATTGTTCGGGCGTGAGGATTTGGTACGTGCCTTCGGCGCGCAGTTGGTCGACGGTGGTGGCAGTGCTGTGCACGGCCGACTGGATGTCTGGCGTTTGCCAACCGGCGTACACCTGAGCCTCGTGCAAGAAGTGGTGGCCCAGCTCGGCCCATGCCTTATCGGGGTCTTCGGCAACGTGAACCATTGCTGTCTCGGCCGATGCCGCCATGAAGAACCCACCGGTGCCGTTGGCGGTGCATTGTTCGCTGTAGTACTCCGCAAGGCCGGGCACCTGCGCCGCGGCGAAAAATGGCAAACCGAACCGGGCCGCACGTCGCGCCGCAATCTTGCTGGTGCCCCCGAGCATCAAGATTGGATGCGGCGCGCTCTGCGGGGCAGGCGTCACCTGCACGGTGGCGCCGCGATACTCGAATGGTTCGCCGGTCCATGCCTGACGCATGACCGTGATGGCTTCGTCCATGAGTGCGCCGCGGGAGGCCCAGTCTTTGCCGTGCGCCGCGTATTCCTCGGGTCGATAACCGAGGCCAGCGATGACCACCAGGCGCCCACCGCTGGCGAGGTCGAGCGCAGCGATGTCTTCGGCGATGCGCAGTGGGTCGTGCAGCGGCACCAGCAACGCCGACAGGGTGACCTGCAGTTTGGTTGACGCACCGAAGATGAGGCCCGCCAAGATCAGCGGCGACGAGCTCCACCCATTGGCTGCGCCGTGATGCTCTTCGAGCGAGACGCCAGAGAACCCGTGCGCATCGGCGTAACGAACCATGTCGAGCATTGCCCGATGACGACGGCCGTTCTCGGCCCGATCTGGTTCGGGCATCACCATGTTGAATCGCATCAGAGCTCGCATGCATCTAGTTCTAGTCGGTTCGGCTGAACCCGATCGGCTTGGCCGTGCGAAACTGAGCCGGTGACAAAGGATCTGAAACTCGGTTGGCATGTCGGTTACTGGGGACGGGATATGCCCGCCAATGTTCCCGAGACATTGACCACCATCGAACAACTCGGCTACGACAGCGTGTGGACCGCCGAGTCGTGGGGCTCCGATGCGATCTCGCCGTTGGCCTGGTGGGGCGCCGCAACGACCAAGCTGCGTTTGGGCACGAACTTGATCCAAATGTCGGCGCGCACACCTACGGCCACCGCGATGGCGGCCGTGACGATGGATCACCTGTCGCATGGCCGGTTCTGTTTGGGTCTTGGCGTGAGCGGCCCGCAGGTGGTTGAAGGCTGGTACGGCCAGCGCTTTACTCGCCCGCTGGCACGCACGCGCGAATACGTGAACATCATCCGCAAGGTGCTCGCGCGAGAAGAACGCCTCACCAACGCTGGGCCCGAGTATCCGATCCCGGCTCTCGACGGCCTCGGACTTGGCAAAGCGCTCAACGTGATGACGCATCCGCTGCGCGCAGATCTGCCCATCTTCTTGGGCGCCGAGGGACCAAAGAACGTGGCCCTCGCCGCCGAGATCGCGGACGGCTGGTTCCCCATCTTCTACGCCCCAAAGCACGAAGAGCTCTATGGCCCCAACCTGCGCGAAGGATTCGCTCGCCCTACGGCGCGCCGCACACCCGAAGACTTTGAGATCTTGGCCACGGTCACCGTTGCTATCGACGACGACCTCGAGCGCGCCTACGACCGCTTGCGCCCCACACTGGCCCTCTACGTAGGTGGCATGGGCGCCCAAGAGATGAACTTCCATGCCGATGTCTTCCGTCGCCTCGGCCACGAAGAAGCGGTTGACAAGATTCAGGGTTTGTTCCTGAGCGGTCATCAGGCAGACGCGATTGCCGCCGTTCCGGCCGCGATGATCGACGAGATTTGTTTGGTGGGTCCCCGTGAAAAGATTCGCGACGACATTGAGGCATGGCGCGAAAGCCGCGTGACCACGATGCTCGTTGGTGGGTCGCTCGACACGCTGCGCACGATGGCCGAGTTGGTCAACGGCTAAGCACGCGCAAGCCCCGTACACCGAGCAGTGCCCGGGCATCACGCCGCCCTCGTCGCTGCAGGCGGCCCCGTGGTTCGAACCCGCCCATCTGGGTAGGTGATCGTGAGCGAGCGATCGGGGGCCATGACCACAACGACCCCACCCTCGTGCACGCTGTGATGGTGCCGCGAGCACAACGGCAACAGATTGTGCAGATCGGAAGTGCCGTTGTGGCGCCACCATGCGATGTGGTGCGGCTCGCAATGCTTCGACCGAACCGAGCACCCCGGCATGGGGCAAGTGGGATACATCGCGCGCAACGCCCGACGCTGCGCCTTGGTGGCCAAACGCACCGAGCGCCCAAGATCGACAACCACGCCAGCGCTGTTGAGCACCATCGGGATAATGGCTGCCATGCACGCCATGCGCCGGTACGACTCGACCGGCAATTCGGCCGCACTGCCAACATCGATATGCGAATGCGAGTGCACACCATGCATCAGGGTTTCGAGATCGATGACGACGGACACCTCGAACCGATTGTCGGGCTCATCGAGTGTGCGGACACCAGAACCGCCGCCAGCGATGAGGTGCGCCAGAGCCAGGGCACGGAGGTGATCTTGCTTGCGATCGCCAGTAGGGCAATCGTGAGGCACCGCAGCGTGAAACATGGTCTCGACCAAGTTCTCGAGGCGACCCTGCAACCTGATACCCGTATCTGGGTCGAACTCACCGCGTAGACACCACATGCCGGTTTCGGGGTTGACCCACCATCGCACACCGATGTCACGCCGCTGCTGAGCCAAGCGGCCTTCACCCGAGTGCGCATTGAGCCGAGCCAACTCAGTGCGCAACACCCGCGCGAATTGTTCGGGCGTAGACCGTGACGCAATCTCGGCAAGGCGCACACCCTGCGAGGCCAACTGAGCGCACTGCTGCTCGGTGAGGTGCTTGAACGCACGACCCAAGACATCGACATGGGCAACAGAGACCTGACCGGCTGCCAACGCACCCTCGACAGCTGGCATAGCCCCGAGCGCCTGTGAGCGGCCAACAGCCCGCTCGGCATCGCCACGGGTGCCACGAAGCGCTGCCGCAATATCGGCTTCGGGCAACAGAGACGGACAATCGGCAGCGAGTGCTTTCAAGCGGCGAACAAGCACCGCCTGGCGCGCATCGAGCCATGACCGAACGCGGGTCAGCGACGCCAAGGCTGCGTTGACCTCGTCGCCGCACAGCGGAGAAATGTCGAGCGCCTCGAGCGCCACCACCTGATCGACTATCGACACCACAATCACCCCCTGAACGCAACGCTCACCAACGTGAGGATGGGCGAACCCATCGAGTTGCTCGGGGAAGACGAGCGGGGGCAACTCTATAGAACAAGTGTTCGATTGACAACGCCGACCCACAAAGAGCCGAAACGACTCAGACGGTAGGTACGCGCCCCATCGCCCGATCGGAGGCAATCTGGGTGGCCATCTCGGCGAGCAGCTCGCCACGCAAGGCCCTCACGGTGCCTGCGTATGCGCGGCCGTTGAGCGTTGCCAGCTCGGAAGCACGAGCCACCGCAACATCGAGCACCGAATCGACTGGAGCGACCTCGTCGAGATACCCAACATCGACAGCGCCGCGAGCATCGGTGATTCGCGCCGTGGCTACCGCAAGCTGAAGATGGCGGCGGCTCAAACGCTCGACCGCGATGTTGAACGCCCAGTCGGGCAGCACCATGCCGATAGCAACTTCGTTGAGGCCGATCTTGCAATCGACATCGGCGCCGATGCGCACGTCGCATCCGAGCAACAACAACGCGCCCGCAGCCAACGCGTGACCGGTGCACGCAGCAACCACTGGAATGGACGAACCGTAGAGACGACTCACGAGCTCGCCGCCGTCGCACACCAGGTTGGCCATCGCCGAGATGTCGCCACCGCGCATCACCGAAAGGTCGAAGCCTGCACAGAACTTGCCCTCACGGCCGTGCAACACGACCGCACCGATTGAGTCGTCGGCTTCGGCCTGATCGAGCGCGGCGCCAATGGCACCAATCATCGACGACGACAGTGCGTTGGCCTTGCCGTCATCAAGGTGCACAACCAGCACTGAATCGCGGCGTTCGACGGAGACATGTTCTGAAGTCATGGCGAGACCCTACGCATGTTGGTGTCTGCGAAGCGAACGAAACAAACAACGATGAGGATCTCGCGCTCGTATCTGACGACGCGTCAGAAACCTGATAGAACGATCTCCATGTCCGGTGGAACCTCCGAATACTCCATTGCCGCCGATGGCTCCTTCACGGCGCCACTCGAGCTTTCCTATCCATACAAGCGCACGGTCGGCCCGATCCTGAGCCGCTTCCTCACAGGCCTGCGCGAGCAGCGCATTGAGGGCACCAAAGGAAGCGACGGACGTGTACACGTGCCGCCCGCCGAGTTCGATCCGATCACGGGTGATCATCTCACCGAATGGGCCGACGTGGCGTCTACCGGCACCATCGTCACGTGGTCGTGGCAGCCCGCCCCAGTAGAGGGCAACACGTTGCAGCACCCATTTGCGTGGGCGCTGATTTCGCTTGATGGCGCCGACACAAATCTGTTGCACGCAGTCGACGCAGGAAGCGCCGACGCAATCAAAACCGGCATGCGCGTGACCGCTCGCTGGGCCGCCGAACCATCCGGCAGCATCACCGACATCGTGTGCTTCGACCTCACCTCAGGGAGCCCAGCATGAGCGACGACGTTCTGCGTATTCGCACACCTATCAGCATCAAATACCAGTACTCGGCGGGACCTCGTGTGAGCAGCCACCTGCTCGGGCTGATGGACGGTCGCTTCGTGGGCAAGCGTTGCCCCGTGTGCGAGCTCGTCTACATGCCTCCCCGCAACGGCACCTGCGCGAAGTGTGGTGCCTTGCTTGGCGAAGATGTAGAAGTTGGTCAGCGCGGCACCATCACTACCTTCTGCGTGGTCAACGTGCCGTTCCTCGGTCAGACCATCAAAATCCCGTATGTCTCGGCCACCATCCTTCTCGATGGTGCCGACATGGGCATGCAACACCTCATCCAAGAAGTCGATGCAGCCGATGTGCGCATGGGCATGCGTGTTGAGCCAGTGTGGAGGCCTCGCGAAGAGTGGCAGCCATCGCTTGAGAACGTGATGCACTTCCGCCCAACCGGCGAACCCGATGCCCCATTCGAGTCCTACGCGGGTCACTTGTGAGCCGGGAGATCAGTCATGCGTGAAGTAGCCATTATCGCGTCGGCACAGGCCGACAACACTTCAACCACTACCTCGACTCCTGTCGAGATGCTGATTCCGGTGATTCAGCAAGTGCTCGCCAACGCCTCAATGACCAAGACCGACATCGGGTTTTGGTGCCACGGCAGTTGCGACTACATGACCGGTCAGCCGTTCAGTTTCGTGTCGGCCGTCGATGCGTTGGGCGCGTGGCCGCCGATCATCGAAAGCCATGTCGAAGCCGACGGCGCCTTTGCTCTCTACGAAGCTTGGCTGAAGATTCAGACCGGCGAGATCGACACCGCGTTGGTGTTCGGTAACGGACGCAGCAGTAGCGGCGACATCAACCGCATCCTCACCCTGCAACTCGATCCGTATGTCGTTGGACCACTGTGGCCCGACGATCGCTCGATCGCCGCAATGCAGGCACGTGCGTGTCTCGAGTCGGGCGTTGTCACCGAACGTGCCATGGCTGAAGTGGCGCAGCGCAGCCATCGCAACGCGCTCACGAACCCCAAGGCACTGCGTCGTGGCGATCACTCGATCGAGGCGTTGATGGCCGCCCAATTGGTGGCCGATCCGTTACGCGAGCTCGATTGCCCAGCCCACGCCGACGGCGTGACCGCCGTGATCATCGCTGCCGGCGATAGGGCTCGCAGCCTCGCTGACCGCCCCGCATGGATCCGCGGCATCGATCACCGCATCGAGTCGCAGAACCTTGGTAACCGGTCGATGACCACGTTGCCATCGGCTGCGCTTGCAGCCCATAAGGCTGGCGTTGCGAACGACAAAATCGATGTTGCCGAACTGCATGCGCCGTACAGTCACCAAGAGCTGTTGCTCACCAGTGCGCTCGGGCTCAGCGAGTCAACAACGATCAACCCAAGTGGCGGAGCGCTCTGCGCGAACCCAATGATGTCTGCTGGTCTCGCCCGCTTCGCCGAAGCTGCGACCCGCGTCATGAACGGCACCGCCGACCGCGCCATCGGGCATGCGTCATCGGGTGCATGGATGCAACAAAACCTCGTGTGTGTATTGGAAGGTGAGTGATGGCTGAGCGTTGTGCTGTCATCGGCGTTGGTCAGACCCAGCACACTTCGTGCCGGGCCGACGTCTCTATTGCGGGCCTCGTCCGTGAAGCTGTAGATCGTGCGCTCGAGTCAGCTCAGCTCACGATGGCCGACATCGACGCGATCGTCATCGGCAAGGCACCCGACATGCTCGAGGGTGTGATGATGCCCGAACTGTGGCTCGTCGACTCACTCGCCGCTGCCGGTAAGCCCGTGTTCCGTGTGCACACCGCAGGCAGCGTCGGCGGCTCCACCGCAATCGTGGCTGCGCAGCACGTGATGTCGGGCGTGCACAAGCGAGTGCTTACCGTTGGCTTCGAAAAGCAGAGCGACGGCAACGCGATGTGGGCGCTATCGGTGCCGATGCCTTTCGGGATGCCAGTGCACGCAGGTGCCGGCGGCTACTTCTCGCCAATCATTCGCTCGTACATCAAGCGCAGCGGCGCACCATCGCACATTGGTTGCATGGTGGCCGTGAAGGACCGCACCAACGCATGCCGCAACCCATACGCACACCTGCACGAGCCCGACTGGACACTCGAAAAGGCGATGGCTAGCCCGATGCTGTGGGATCCAGTGCGCATGGTCGAGACCTGCCCAAGTAGCGACGGCGCGATGGCATTGGTGCTCGCCAGCGAAGATGTCGCCGACGCCCACGACGGTCCCAAGGCATGGGTGCATGCCACTGCAATGCGCAGCGAGCCAACCGCGTTTGCCGGTCGCAACCAGGTGAGCCCACGGGCCAGCGAAGACTGCGCCAACGATCTATGGCGCAAGGCTGGCATCACGTCACCAATCGACGAGATCGACGCTGTCGAGATGTACGTACCGTTCGCCTGGTTCGAACCAATGTGGCTCGAAAGCCTCGGCTTCGCTCCCAAGGATCACGGTTGGCGCTTTGTCGAAGACGGCGTCACCGAGATGACTGGTCGCCTTCCGGTGAACTGCAGTGGCGGGGTGTTGTCAACGAACCCAATCGGTGCCAGCGGCATGTTGAGATTCGGCGAGGCTGCTATGCAAGTGATGGGTATTGCCGGCGAGCATCAGGTCGACAGCGTGCGTAAAGCATTCGGTCATGCCTACGGCGGCGGCAGCCAGTTCTTCGCAATGTGGGTCGTCGGCAAAGACAAGCCCTAGGGTCAATCGGATGCAGCAGCATTCGGCCACAGAGTTTGACGTCATCATCATTGGCACGGGGTCGGGCAACAGCTTGCTCACTCCCGAGTGGGACAACCTTCGCGTCGCCATCGTCGAAAAAGACGTTTTCGGCGGCACCTGCCTCAACCGTGGCTGCATCCCGACGAAGATGTTGGTGTACACCGCCGATGTGGTGTCACACATCCAAACCGCTTCGAAATTCGGCATCGATGCCACCGTGAATCAGGTGCGTTGGCCCGACATCGTGAACCGTGTTTTCGGTCGCATCGATTCGATCCCCCCGAGCGGTAAGGCGTATCGCGAATCGCTCGACAATGTGCACGTGTTCACCGGCGAGGGCACCTTCGTGGCGCCCAAGGTGATCGAGGTCAACGGTGAGCACATTACGGCTGAACACATTGTGGTGGCCGCCGGAGCCCGGCCCACATTGCCGCACATCGACGGACTCGATGCTGTCGATTTCCACACCAGCGACACCATCATGCGCGTGGCGGCGGTGCCCGAGCACCTCATCATCTTCGGTGGCGGCTACATCGCCACAGAGATGGCGCATGTGTTCGCAGCAATGGGCAGCCGCATCACCATGATCATTCGCAGTGGGCGTTTGTTGGCCCGCGAAGACGAGGCCGTCAGCGAGCGATTCACCGAGCTCTACAGCAAGCGGTTCGATGTACGCACGCACACTCACATCGAGCGCGTCGATCAGGTGGGCGACGAAATCACCGTGAAGGTGAAGACCGATGGCCACACGCATCGCATCACCGGCGATGCGCTACTTATCGCGATCGGTCGCACCCCCAATGGCGATCTGATGAACCTTGAATCAGCCGGCGTTGAGCTCGACCAAGACGGCTTCATCATCACCGACGAATATCTGCGCACAAACGTGCCCGGCGTTTGGGCGCTTGGCGACGTCACCAATCCGAATCAGCTCAAGCATGTTGCCAACGCCGAATGCCGCGCCGTGGCGCACAACATCATCCACCCCGACACCATGCGCACCGCCGACCTGTGGCCCATCCCCCACGCCGTATTCGCTGATCCACAGGTGGCCTCCGTTGGCGAAACCGAACAGTCGCTGCGCGCTGCTGGCCTGCCCTACATCACCGCCGTACAGCGTTATGCCGACGTCGCTTTTGGCTGGGCGATGGAAGACACCGACCACTTTTGCAAGCTGATCGCTGACCCCAATACGCGGCAGTTGTTGGGCGCGCACATTATTGGGCCGCAGTCGAGCATCTTGATTCAGCAGCTCATCCAGGGAATGAAGTTTGGTCAAACTGTCGACCAGATGGCGCGTGAGCAGATCTACATTCATCCGGCGCTTACCGAGCTGGTCGAGAACGCCCTGCTTCAGCTGTAGGTGTTGCTACATCAGTAGTTGCATGTGCAACTACTTTGCGTCGGCGATTTGACGCTGCAGTTCGCGCTTAAGGATCTTGCCCGACGCGTTACGCGGTAGCGCCTCGGTAAAGAAGATCACGTGTGCTGGCACCTTGAACGAGGCCAACCGCACCGCAACGTGATCTCGAATCTCTTGTGCCGTGAGCTGGGCTCCAGCCTTCACCAAAATGGCGACGGCAACCTCTTCGCCAAGACGCTCGTGCGGAACACCAAACACTGCTGCCTCGTGCACACTGTCGTGCTCGTAGACAGCGGCCTCGACCTCGGCGCAATACACATTTTCGCCAGCGCGCAGAATCATGTCTTTCACACGGTCTTCAACGTAAATGAATCCTTCGTCGTCGAGATGACCAAGGTCGCCCGACCGCAACCAACCATCGACGATGGTCTCGGCTGTTGCCTCTGGGCGATTCCAGTATCCACGAATGAGGTTGGGGCCTTTGAACCAGATCTCGCCACGCTCGCCCACCGGCAGCGCATTGCCCTCGGGGTCGCGAACACCAATGGTCATGATCGGAACGACACGCCCCGAACTGGTGGGCTTATTCACGTAATCCTGGCCACGGTTGCCGGGGCCATAGGCATTGGTCTCGGTCATGCCGTAACCAATGGTGGGCTTGCCCTTGGCGAAGCTGCTCGAGACCTTCTCGACCAATGCTGGTGGCGCAGGTGCTCCACCGCCGCCGATATCGCGCAGACTTGAGGTATCGAACTCGCTGAAACGTGGAGAGTGCACGAGATCCCAACTCTGGGTGGGCACGCCCACGAAGTTGGTGACGTGTTCACGCTCGATGAGCTCGAGCGCCTTGTCGGCATCCCACTTGTACATGATGACCAGCTTCACGCCGCCGGCGAAACAGCCAAGCATCACGGGCACGCAGCCGGTGACATGGAACAGCGGCACGATCAAGATGAACGCGGGCGGATGCGTGAGCGGCTCGGATGGTTGGCGCAAGCGCTCGGCAGCGGCACGACACGAGAACGCCATCATCGCTTGAATGATCGAACCATGCGTAGACACCGCGCCCTTCGGCCGTCCGGTGGTGCCCGATGTGTACAAGATGGTGGCGTCGTCGTGCGGACCAATGTCTACCTGCGGCATGGGCGTGCCGGGAATGACGACGTCGTTCCATGTGTCGACGCCAGCAGGAACTGTGTCGAGACGAACGCCGATAATTCGCGTGCCCAACCGGGCGCACGACGACAACGAGCGCTCAATGCGGATGTCATCGGCGATGAGCACCTTGGCTCCGCAGTCTTCGAGAGCGAAGTCCATTTCGTCCTCGGTCCACCACGAGTTCATCGACACCGAGATGGCTCCGATCGAGGTGATCGCGGCGAACGCGATGACCCACTCGGGAAAGTTACGCATCGCAACCGCAACGCGATCTCCCTTGCGGACTCCGTATCGCTCGACGAGCGCCGCACCAAGCGCAGCACTGGTCTCACGAACCTGACCAAACGTGTAGTTCTCGTCTTCGTAAACCAAGAACGTGGACTCGGCAGGCGCCGCTGCATAGAACGCTGTGAGGTTCGGCGGGGCGTTCACAAACACCCGCTGCATTGCGCCGTTGATCAGCGCATCGCCGATCTCGAACTGGCTGCCAGCCGCGGTTGTCTGCCCCATTGCCTCATCAAATGTGATCCCCATGGCACCTACTCTTGCACCCGCAACGCCTGACAACCTCGTTCAAGTGTGATCTGACGTATCGTCGGTTTTCGTGACCGACTTTCGCACCATGTTGAGCCCCGCATCGATCGGATCGATGACCTTGCCCAACCGGGTGATCCTGCCTGCGATGGACATGAACCATTGCGATGAGGGCGCCATTACTGTCGCCGAGGTTGAGCATTACTCGGCCCGAGCGGCCGGTGGGTGCTCATTGGTTATCACCGGGGCGTCAGCGGTCTCGTGGCCCCTTGGAGCCACCTCTCGCAAGCAGCCAGGGTTGAGCGACGACCGTTTCATTCCCGGCCTCACCGCGCTTGCCGCAGGCGTGCACGCTGCAGGCGGGAGAGTCTGCGTGCAGCTGTGCCACCATGGCAAAACCGCCAGTGTCGACTCGGCCGACGGCCGGCCGCAGCTCGTGCCGAACCCTCCGCCAGATCGCATGGATCTCAGCGCGCTCGCCGACAATCCAATCGACGAGCTGATGCGGCTCGCCACAGCAACACAGGGGAAGCCGGCCACCTACAAGTCAGCTACCGCCGACGACTTGGTGTGGGTCGCAGAGCAGTTCGCCGATGCGGCTGCGCGCGTGCAATCGGCCGGCTGCGATGCGGTCGAGATTCACGGCGCGCACGGATACTTGATCTCCACCTTCTTGTCATCGGCCTACAACTTGCGCACCGACGAATACGGTGGCGACCTCTATGGGCGCTCGCGCTTGCTTGTCGAAGTGATTCGCTCTGTTCGTGCGCGGGTCGGAGTCGACTTCCCCATCATCGTGCGCCTCAACGGCTGCGAATACGGAATCCCCGGCGGCATCACGCCCGAAGAAACCGCGGCCACGGCTCGCCTGGCCGAGGCGGCCGGCGCCGACGCCATTCATGTCTCGGCCAATGCTGTGAATCCGTTTCGCGACTTCACCCTTGGCCCACTTCCGGCCGAGGTTGGCCAATACCGTGAGATGGCTGCCACCGTGAAGCGCGCTGTGCGAATTCCAGTGATTGCGGTAGGCCGGCTGTTGCCTGAGATCGCTGAAGAAATGCTTGCCGCTGGCGAATGCGACTTCGTGTCTCTTGGCCGTCAGCAGCTCGCCGATCCCGAGCTCGTCAACAAACTCGCCGAGGGCAAGCGCGCATCGATCCGCCCGTGCATCAACTGTTACGTATGCGTCGAGCAGAACTTCTTTGATGCCCCACCCCGATGCGCTGTGAACCCTGCCCTTGGCAATGAGATCGCTGCAACCCAACAGATTGCACTCACCGCAAAGCCCGTTCACGTCGTGGTTATCGGTGGCGGTCCGGGCGGCCTCGAATCGGCGCGCATCGCTTCGCAGCGCGGCCATCGCGTCACCCTGCTCGAGCGCGGTGATCGGCTCGGCGGAACGATGTGGTTCAGCCAACTCACCACACCCGCGAACGAGATGTTGGTCGATTGGCTCGGCCACGAAGTCCGCCAGAACGGCGTCAACATCAAGCTCGGGCACACCGCCACCGTCGAATCGATCACGAGCATGCAGCCAGACATCGTGGTGGTTGCGACGGGAGCAAAACGTGATCGCCTTGCTGTGCCGGGCGGCGACCTCGACCACGTGCGATCCGGCGACGAGATGCGCGCCCTCATCATCGGGCACACCGACGACAGCGCCGGCGGGAAACAGTCGCTCCTCAACCGAGCCGCGCTCGCCGTCGGACGCACACTGCGCCTCACCAAGAGCGCCGACACCATCCGATCGTTGTCACGCCGCTGGATGCCCGTGGGTAAGCACATCGTCATCGTGGGCGGAGGCCTTGTTGGTCTTGAGCTCGCCGAGTTTCTTGCCGAGCGCGACCGCACGGTCACGGTGCTCGAGCAGGGGCCGCACTTTGGATTGCCCATGGCAATGCCACGCCGGTGGACTGCAGTGCTCAAGACCACGAACCACGGGGTCACATTGGTGCGCAACGCACAGGTCACTGAGATCACTGCAACCCACGTGCTGTACCAAGTTCATACCGCCGATGGCACGGCGTCGGGCGATGTGATCTCGGTTACCGCAACCGATGTCATCATCGCCAGCGAGGTGCGCAGCGACACCAGCCTCGCCGACCAACTTCGCGACGCGGGCCTCGTTGTGCACGTGGTTGGCGACGCTAGCGAGGTGGGCTACATCGAAGGCGCGATGCATTCGGCGCATGCGGTAGCCGTCACTCTCTGAGCGCAGATTGTCGTTGCTTTCGTATCCAAGTGCGCCCATCGTGAACAATGTTCAACTGTGAGTGCAACGTCGACCCCGCAACAATCCATCGTCACCCTCGATCTTGAGGGCGTGCTCGTTCCCGAGATCTGGATCGCCGTCGCTGAGCGCACCGGCATCGAAGCGTTGCGCCGCACCACTCGCGACGAACCCGACTACGACGTGCTCATGCGCGGCCGCCTGCAATTGCTCAGCGAGCACGGGCTCACGATGTCAACCATTGCCGACGTGATCTCCACGTTGTCGCCGCTCGAGGGCGCCCGCGAGTTCCTCGACACACTTCGCTCGATGACTCAGGTCTTGCTGCTCTCCGACACGTTCGAGCAGTTCGGCCAGCCACTCATGCGCCAGTTGGGATTCCCCACGTTGATCTGCCACCGACTCGTGGTCGAGAACGATCAGATCGTCGATTACAAACTTCGCCTTCCCGACCAAAAGCGCGAGGCCGTACGCGCCCTGCACGGGTTGAACTATCGAGTCATCGCCGCTGGCGACTCGTTCAACGACACCGCGATGCTTGCCGAAGCCGACGCGGGCTTTCTGTTTCACGCACCCGACAGCATCAAGACCATGTTCCCGCAGTTCACCGCCGTCGACGAATACGACGAACTGTTGGCACTGATCGTCGCCCAGCTCACCTGATCGTCGCGGCCACGCCGCGAGGCCAAGCCGCGAGGCCAACTCGGCAACCTTGGCCGCTGCCGCTCTACAGTGCGCAGATGACCGCACACCTCTTGGCCGCCGATCCCTCCGAGTTGGGCTTCGATGCCTCACGCCTCGCTCGGCTCGACACCCACTTCAACAAGTACGTCGACGACGGCCGCTTGGCCGGATACCAGCTTGCCGTCACCCGTAACGGCAAGCTCGCCCATTCGCAGATCTACGGCCAGCGCGACATCGCCGCAGGAGTGCCAGTTACCGACGACACCATCTGGCGCATCTACTCGATGACCAAGCCCATCGTGTCGGTGGCCGCGATGATGCTCTGGGAAGAGGGTCTGTTCGAGCTCAAGGATCCAGTGAGCAAGTTCATCCCCGAGTTCGCCGACCAGAAGGTGTGGCGAGCCGGCTCGGTAGTAAACCCTGTGCTCGAGCCGCTCATGGAACCAATGCGGATGTGGCATCTGATGACCCACACCTCAGGCTTGACCTACGGATTCATGTATGCCCATCCAGTAGACGATCTCTATCGCCGCGGTGGCTTCGATTTCGGATCACCTCAGGTCGACACCCTCGCCGAGGTGTGCACCCGTCTCGCCAATCTGCCGCTGGTATTCCAGCCGGGCTCCGAGTGGAACTACTCAATGTCGATCGATGTGCTTGGTCGCGTCATCGAAGTCATCACCGGTCAGACCCTCGATGAGTTCTTGCGCACCCGCCTCTTCACCCCGTTGGGCATGACCGACACCGGATTCTCAGTGCCTACCGACGACGCCGATCGCCTCGCTGCGCTCTACGGCGCACACCCCGGCACCGGCAAGGCAATGTTGCTGGCCGAGGCTGGCAAAGCGGCGCTCAAGGTGCCATCGGCGTTCCTTGGCGGCGGCGGCCTGGTTTCTACGATGGCCGACTACCTGCGCTTCACCGACATGCTTCGCCGCAAGGGCGAGCTCAATGGCGTGCGCATTCTCTCGCCGCGCACCGTGCAGTACATGACCAAGAACCACCTGCCGGGCGGGGTCGACCTCACCTCGTTCGGCCGTCCGCTGTTCAGCGAAACGCCTTACGACGGCGTGGGCTTCGGCCTCCTTGGCTCGGTCACCATCGACCCAGTCGCAGCCAAGCTTGCCAACTCGCTCGGCACCTACGGATGGGGCGGCGCGGCCAGCACGACCTTTTGGGTGGACCCAATCGAAGACATCACGTGCGTGTTCATGACCCAGCTGCTGCCATCCGACACCCATCCGTTGCGTAGCCAGCTCAGCCAGTTGGTGCAGCAAGCCCTCGTCGACTGACCCGATCGCGTCGCAAATGTCTGCATGGGCGCGATTTGGGACAGCAGTTGTCCCAAATCGCGCCCATGCAACAGGGTTTGAGGCGGGGGTTAGAGCAGGGGGCGGTGATGGTGCTTGTTGCGGCGGGGCAACGTGGCCGCAAACACCACGGCAAACACGGCCGCTGCAAGTAGCCCAATCGTGGCACCCGGCGCGGAGTCGAGGTGGTAGCTGATCATCAGCCCAACCACGCCAACGGCAACACCAATGAACACGCCGATCAAGGTCATCTGCTTGAGCGTGCGCGCCAACAGTCGAGCGGTAGCAGCAGGGGTGACCAACAGCGTGACCGACATCACGGTTCCTACTGCGCGAAGGCTGATGACAACAACAACCGACAGCAGCAGCACCAGCACGGCTTGCACGATCTCTACGTGTACACCCACCTGCTCTGCCTGCACGTGATCGAAGGTAGCGAGACGCAGCTCGCCGAAGAGCAGCATGACCACCAAGACCGTGCCACCACCGAGCGCAAGGTTCAGCCAGATGTCGCCCCAACTCACAGTAAGCAGACGGCCGAACAAGAAGTGACTCAGCTCGACACCGGTGTCGATGCGCGAGATGACCACTACACCCACAGCGAAAAACGCTGTGCCAAGCACGGTGATGACTGTCTCTTGACCGATGCGGCGGTTCGACGAAAACAGCAACAGCAGCGCTGCCATGAGGAGGCCCGCGCCAATTGCGCCGAGCAACACGTTGATGCCCGCTGCGTACGCTAGGCCAACACCAGCAAGGGTTCCGTGGCTCATTGCATCGCCGAGGTTGGCCATGCGCCGAAGCACAATCCAAGTGCCTACAACTGGGGCGACCACGCCGATGATGATCGCTGCGATGAAGGCGCGCTGCATGAACTCAGCCTGGAAAGGATCGGTGAGCCAATGCATCAGTGACCGCCCTGCGACGAGCTTGAGCCTGATCCAAATGTGGAGTCAAGTACTGCCGGCGCCAGAACCTGCTCGGGAGAGCCATCACCTTGGATGGTGCCGTTCACAGCGATGAGTCGGTCGAACCGATGGCGAGCCAACGCAAGATCGTGAGTGGCAAACAAGAACGTTGTGCCCGACTTACTGAGCGTGGCGAACAAGTCGAACAACTCGATGGTGGTGGGTTGATCCACGCCGCTGAGCGCTTCATCGAGCAGCACAACCGAAGCCTGTTGAGTAAGCGCTCGGGCGATGTACGCGCGCTGCAATTGGCCGCCCGACAACTCAGACAACGAGCGTGCCTCGTATCCCGAGAGGTTCACCGCTGCCAATGCCTCGATGGCCGCAGCGCGATCGGCCACCGTTGTGCGCTGATGCCACGACCGAAAGCGACGACGCCCAGCCATCACCAACTCGCCCACAGTGATGGGGAAAAGCAGATCGGCCTCGCTGCGCTGCGGGATGTATGCAACGTCCATTCGGTCGACTCGATCGTGGCAGTGAACGCCGTTCACATCTACTTCGCCCGAGTGATTCACTAGGCCGCAAATGGCTTTGAACAACGTGCTCTTGCCGGCACCGTTGGGCCCGATGACACCAACTAACTCGCCAGCGCGCACTGAGAACGTGACGTTGCGCAACGCCTCGCGGTCGCCGTAGCGAACGCCGACATCGTGCAACTCGAGCACTGCGCCGTCGTGTGAGTGGCTCACGAGCAGGCGAGGCCTTTTTCGAGAGCGGCAAGATTCGACTGCATCAATGAAACGTAGTCGGCTCCACTGGCGATCTGATCGCTTGACAATGTCTCGATCGTGTCGAGCACGTCGGTGGCGGCACCAACCTCGTTGGCGATCATCTTCGATAACTCGACGGGCAGGTTGGTCTCGAAAAAGATCGTGGTGACCTTGTGGTCCTGAGCGCTGCGCGAAATCGCCTGCAGCGTTTTTGCAGATGGCTCGTCAGTCGGCGACACTCCCGCAATCGCGATCTGCTCAAGGTTGTAATCGTGAGCCACGTAACCAAACGCTCGGTGTGCCGTAACAATCACTCGACTCACGCAGTTCGCTAGACCACTGCGGAAATCTGCATCGAGCTTGGCCAGTCTCGAGGTAAACGAGGCAGCGCCAGTGGCGGCCAAAGGAGCATCGAACGAAGGGAAGGCAACCAGCGTTGCTCGTACCTGCTCGACCATCAGTTGCATGTTGGTGGGCGACAACCACACATGGGGATCAGAGCCGTCGCCAAGCACCTCGCCATCGACAGCGCCATCGGTGCCAGCGAGTTGCTGCGAGACCGGAATGAGCTCGACGCTCTTCAGCAGATCGACCTTGCGCACGCTGCTCGGCAGCGAGGCCACGGCCTTCTCGACGCCGGGTTGAAATCCACCGCCGAAATAGAAGACGACATCGGCCGATTCCAGATCGGTGATCTGGCGCGGAGTGGGCTCGTAGTCATGCGCTGGTTGACCCGGGGGGATCAGCTCGACCAGCGAGACTTGCGAACCACCGACGGCTCGAACGATCTCTTCGATCGGATACAGGGCCGCCGCAACGTTCACCTTGCCCGGCTCAAACGATGTGGATGTTCCCGAGCTACCGCAAGCCGTTGACAGGGCCACAAGACCTGTTGCTAGCAGCACGATTCGAACGAACTTCACCGCCGCACTCTAGCCATAATGAGAGTGATTCCCACAAAGCCAGACGAGGGCCGACAGCCAACTGCTGTTACAGATCGAGCTCGTATTCGGCGATGTGCACCGCTCGGCCCTCGTCGATGGACCGGTGCGCTGCCGCCCCCATCACAACCGACCAGAGGCCGTCGTCGACGGTGACCTCGGCGGGCGAACCTGTGCGTAAGCACTCGATGAAGCGAAGGTGCTCGAGATACGACGAGCCGCCATGGAACTCGGGATAGGGAACGTCGGCCGGCGTGGGGGCGTCTACCTCGTCAACGCCGGGCTGATGGCGACGACCCACGAACACGCTGTTGCCGGGGAAGGTGGTCTCGAGCTTCGCGTTGTCGCCTACCACCGTGATCTCCTGTTCGAATCGGCCGCCCTCGGCGAACATCGACAGATCAAGCGCGCCGCGCACGCCGTTGGCGAAGTCGACGACAACGAACGCGTTGTCCAAGATGTCGGGCACACGGCCGTCGTAGACCTCGTCGAGATGGTTCACGTCTTGACCGCCAGAGGCGAACACACGCGTTGGCTCGGCGCCCGCGACCAATCGCATCAGGTCGAAGAAGTGGCAACACTTCTCGACCAAGGTGCCGCCGGTGTTTTCGCTGAAGCGATTCCAGTTACCTACCTTCACCAAGAACGGAAATCGGTGCTCGCGAATCGACACCATGCGCGTCGTGCCGCACACGCCAGTAGCGAGTTGTTGGAGCAAGGTGGATACAACCGGGATGTAGCGGTATTCGAGACCAACCCACGTCATTGCTTCGCGGCCGGCGGCGCGCTGACGCACGTCGAGACAGTCGGCGACCGTTGTGCACATTGGCTTTTCGACCATCACCGCGAGGTCTGTGGCGAGGACGTCGGCAAGCAGTGCTGCATGCGTGAAGTTGGGCGACGCAATGACCACTGCGTCGAGATCGTCACGCTCGAGCAACGCCCGATGATCGTGATACGTGTCGACGGGGCGGCCTGCACAGGCAGCGGCAAAATCGAGGGACGACTGAACCGGGTCGCTGAGCGCGACAACCTCGGCGTTGTCGATCTTGGCGATATCGAGGATGTGCTCGCAGCCCATCATTCCCGAGCCGATAATGCCGTATCGCACCGGTGCGGTGCTGCGCGAAGAAGTGATCGTCATAGTTAGTGGGCAACGTTATAGCGAAGTGCGAAGAGCGAGGTCCGTTCAGCACACGGTTCCAGCTGCGCGAGGCTTGGGGCATGCAGGCAGTAGATCTGATTCGCACCAAGCGCGACGGCGGCCGTCTCAGCGACGCCGAAGTCCGCTGGTTTATCGACTCGTACACCCACGGCCGCATCGCCGACGAACAGGCCAGCGCGATGCTGATGGCCATTGTGTTCCGCGGCCTTGACCCCGCAGAGTTGTCTGAGTGGACTGCGGCGATGATCGATAGCGGCGACCGAATGAACCTGTCGACCGTTGGCAGGCCCACGGTCGACAAGCACTCAACCGGCGGGGTCGGTGACAAAGTGAGCTTGGTTGCATGTCCGTTAGTGGCTGCCTGCGGTGCAGCAGTGCCGCAGCTTTCGGGCCGGGGCCTCGGCCACACCGGAGGCACGCTCGACAAACTTGAGGCCGTCAGCGGATGGCAGGCATCGCTCACACCCGAGCAGATGCTGAGCCAATTGCACGACATTGGTTTGGTGATCTGCGCAGCCGGGGCGGGTCTCGCTCCGGCTGATCGAAAGCTCTATGCGCTGCGAGACGTGACGGCAACCGTCGAGTCGATTCCGTTGATCGCGTCGTCGATCATGTCAAAGAAGATCGCCGAAGGCACCGAGTCGCTTGTACTGAACGTCACCTTCGGAAGCGGCGCGTTTATGAAGCGGCTCGATCAGGCGCGTGAGCTCGCCGAGACGATGGTGCGGCTGGGTGCGGCTCATGGTGTGCGCACCACCGCAGTGCTGTCGCGCATGGACACGCCGCTCGGGCGCAGCGCTGGCAATGCACTTGAGATCACCGAGTCGATCGAGGCGCTCAATGGCGGCGGCCCCGACGACCTTCGTGAGATCACGCTCGCGCTTGCGCGCGAGATGTTGACGCTTGTCAAGATCGATATCGATCCCGCATCGGTGCTGCAGAACGGGCAGGCGCTAGGCGTGTGGAACCAGATGATTCGCGCTCAAGGCGGCGACCCAGATGCACCGATACCGGTTGCGGCGCAACGTGAGATTGTTCGGGCTGAACAATCGGGCTACATCACCCGTCTCGATGCATTTGCTGTGGGCGTGGGGGCGTGGAGGCTCGGCGCTGGCCGTTCGCGCAAAGAGGATCCGGTGAGCCCGATTGCAGGCGTGGTGTGCCTCGCGAAACCAGGTGAGGTCGTCGAGCAAGGTCAACCGATTCTCGAGTTGCACATCGACAATGCCGATCGACTCGGCGGGGCGCTTGAGGCACTCATCGACGCAATCACTATTGCGCCTGAACCCATCGAAACACCGCCGCTCATTGCAGACATCTTGCGCAGTTGAACCCCGCAACTTGGGTCAGCTCAGTGCGTCGAGAATGGCCGCAGACGAAGACGTGCCGATGCGGTTCGCGCCTGCCGCAATCATTTCGAGAGCAACCTCAGCGGTGCGAACGCCACCCGAGGCCTTCACGCCGCACGCGGCGCCAACCGTGTTACGCATGAGCCGCACGGCCTCGAGAGTGGCTCCGCCGGTGGGATGAAAACCGGTTGAGGTCTTCACGAAGTCAGCGTTCGCATGCATCGCTGCCTGACATGCAAGCACGATCTCGTCGTTGCTCAACGCCGCGGACTCGATGATCACCTTGAGTAAACCGGGACCGGGCACGTTGGCGCGTACCGCTGCGATGCCTGCTTCAACGGCCGCCCAATCGCCTGCCTTTGCGCAACCGAGGTTGATGACCATGTCGACCTCATCGGCACCAGCAGCAACGGCCGATGCGGCTTCGGCAGCGACAACCGCAGCCGGATGAGCCCCCGAAGGGAACCCAACCACGCTGGCGGTGCGTACTGTGGTGCCCACCAATGCTGCGTGGGCAACACCCACCATCGACGGCGAAACGCACACCGCAAACACCTGAAGCTCGACGGCTTCACGACACAGCGCAACCACCTGCTCGGGCGTTGCCTCGGGCTTCAGCAGCGTATGGTCAAGCATCTGTGCAACAGCGTGGCGGTCCATCGGCTCATCGTAGGCGCAGCAAAACACGTAGTGTGCCGAGCATGAAGGCAGCGGTTTACTACTCCACCGGCGGACCCGAAGTATTTCGATACGAAGAGGTTGCCGACCCAATAATTCGCGACAACAGCGTGCTCATTCAGGTGGGTGCCGTGGGCATTCAAGGTGGCGATGTCCTCAATCGTCAGGGCGGCGCGCTGGCAAGCAACCCACACATCGTTGGCTACCAAGTGGGCGGCGTTGTCATCGCAACCGGCCCCAAGGTGACCACGTTGCAGGTGGGCCAAAAAGTTGCGGCAACAATGGCGTTCGGTAGCCACGCCGAATTGGTCAGCGTCCCTGAGACATCAGCGTTCGCAGTGCCCGACTCGATGTCTGTGCACGACGCAGCTGGCATCCCTATTGAGTTCGGAACGGCCCACGACTGCCTCTTCGAATTCGGCGGCCTCCAAGCGGGCGAGACCGTGCTCATCCAAGCTGGCGCCAGCGGCGTCGGACTCGCAGCGATTCAACTCGCCAAGCAAGCGGGCGCTTCGATGGTGATCGCAACGGCATCCAGCGATGACCGACTCGATCGACTCCGCGAATACGGATTGGACCACGGCATCAACTATGCGAACACCGACGTGGCCGCCCAGGTGATGCGACTCACCGAGGGCAAGGGTGTGAACTTGGTGGTCGATTCGGTCGGCGGCAAGACCCTCGAGGGCAGCATTGCGTCATTGGCCTACCGAGGTCGCGTGAGTTGGGTTGGTCGGGCAGGCCGCGAAGAGCAGGCCCCCGAGATCTGGCCGATCATGATGAAGAACGGTTCGATTCACGGCGTGTTCCTTGGTGCCGAGCTCGCAATGAACCCAGTGCGCACCCGCACGATGATCGAGGGTCTCATCGCTCGAATTGCTGCGGGCCAACTCACCGTTGTCACCGACAACGTGTTTCCCCTCGCCGAGGCCGAAGCCGCTCACCGATACATCGAGAGTCGCCAGGCGTTCGGGCGCGTGTTGTTGGTCCCCTAACCCAGCGGCGCAAGGCAGTACAAGGCCGCACCGTGCGCCGGCGCAATCACTAGAGTCGCCGCATGGCAACCACTTCAGAAATCAGTTACTCGGTAGATGGCGTCACGATGATCGGTCATCTTGCGGTGCCTGACGCTCCCGGTACATACCCCGCAGTTCTCGTGAACCACGAGGGACCCGGTATTGACGATCATGCCAAAGGCCGCGCCAACCGTTTGGCCGACCTTGGCTACGTGGCCTTCGCTCTCGACTACCACGGCGGCGGGCAGCGTCTTGCCGATAGGGGCGAGATGATGGCCCGTCTCGGAGCGTTGATGGGCGATCCAGAACGCACCCGCGCCTTGGGCCGTGCCGGTCTCGATGTGTTGCTTGCCCAGCCACAGGTAGACCCATCACGCGTCGCTTCCATCGGCTATTGCTTCGGCGGAACGATGGCGCTCGAACTCGCTCGCGGCGGCACCAACCTGCTCGCCGTGGTTGGATTTCATTCGGGCCTCGCCACGGCGCGACCACAGGACGCCACGAACATCACCGCCAAGGTTCTGGTGTGTATCGGAAGCGAAGACCCAATGATTCCTGCTGCGCAACGCGCCGACTTCGAAGCCGAGATGCGCGCGGGCAATGTCGATTGGCGAATGAACATCTATGGCGGTGCGGTGCACAGCTTCACCAACCCCAACGCAAGCGCCGCAGGCATCCCCGGCATCGCGTACGACAAGCTCACCGACGAACGCTCATGGCGAGCGATGCTCGACTTCTTTACCGAAGTAGGCATGTGACATTGCCTTCTGTGCCGTCGCCACGTGCCGAGGCACTGAACTGGCGGCGCTTCGGCAACCAAGGGGTGTTGCTCGATTTCGATAACGGTGAGGTTGCCTCGCGCTGGTGTCGGGCGATCAACGAATCACCACTCGACGCGCGGGCAAGGCCCGGTTGGCGATCAGTGCTTGTTGAATCAACCATGTCATCGGGCGCTCTCATCGAGGCGATCTCGGTGCTGCCGATCGACACTGGGGCAGAGCGAGTGGCCAATGAGGTCACCATCGAGGTCACCTACAACGGTGATGATCTCGACGACGTGGCCGCAGCAGTATCGATGTCACGCGAAGAAGTCATCGCTCGACACTGCGCTTCCACGTACACCGTTGTCTGTCTCGGCTTCTCGCGCGCATTTCCATATCTGTCCGGCCTTGATCAACGCCTCTGGCTCCCCCGCCACGACACACCGCGCGTACGAGTGCCCGGCGGTTCGGTTGCTATCGCCGTCGACCAAGCCGGTATCTACCCGCAGACATCGCCGGGCGGGTGGCACCTGTTGGGCCATACCGACGCAGTGCTTTTCGACCCCACCCGCGATCAACCTTCGCTGTTGCAACCCGGTGACTTTGTTCGTTTCGCGAGGCTCAGCGCGTGAGCCATCTTGTTGTTCTCGACCCCGGAAATTTGTCGCTCATTCAAGACCTTGGGCGCTCGGCGTTCGCGGCACAGGGCGTTGCGCGATCCGGCGCTGCCGATCTCGGCTCGCACGCTCTCGCTCAACGACTGTGTGGCAATAGCCCCAACGCCGCCGGTATCGAAGTGCTTCTGGGTGGCCTGAGGTTGCGCGCTGAACGATCGTGCACGCTCGCTGTCACCGGGGCACCTGTCGATGTGCGCATCAATGGCGAACCACACGGGCAGAACCACGCAATCGATGTCGTGGCGGGCGATGAGATCTCCCTCTCACGGGCGACTTCAGGAATGCGCGTGTATCTGGCATTTCGCGGCGGCATCGAGGCACCAACCGTGTTTGGCAGTCGCTCACGCGACACCTTGGGCGGCATTGGGCCCGAGCCACTCGCTGTTGGCGGCACGCTGAGCATCGACAGCCTCGCAACAGAACCCGCGTGGTTCGACGTTGTTGCTGTGCGGCCTCCAACAGACGAGATCGTCATCACGCTGGCAACGGGGCCACACGACGATGCGCTCGATGCCGACGGGTGGAAGACGCTGATGCACACCGTGTGGCAACTCGATGCACGCAGCGACCGCATCGGCTTTCGACTTGCCGGGCCAGCGCTGCCTGCGCCGTCGTCGGACCTCGCAAGCTTTCCTGTGATCGCTGGTTGCGTGCAGTTGCCTGGCAACGGTCTACCAGTGGTGCTCGGTCCCGACTGCGGCGTCACCGGCGGATACCCCGTGCTTGGCATCGTCGATCAAGCCGCGCTCGACGCCTTGGCGCAGGCTCGACCTGGAGCTCACATCAGGATGCGCCGTTCGCACTAACGAGTGCAATGTGTCACACATCTAGATCGCCTATTACGATACTGAACGGTCTAGTTTCGTAATCATCTAGCCAATCGGCCAACATGAGAGCGGCGCACGTGTCCACAACAGCTACGGCTATACCAAACGAGCTTCAATCCGATCACCACGATCGGCGTTGGTGGGTGCTCGGCGTGCTGATTCTCAGCATGACCATCATCGTGATGGACAACACCATCCTCAACGTGGCGATCCCCTCGCTCATCAGCGATCTACACGCCTCGAACAGCCAGGTGCAGTGGATCATCGACTCGTACACGTTGGTGTTCGCAGGCCTGCTGCTCACCACCGGCAGCCTCAGTGATCGATTCGGCCGCAAAGGCGCGCTGCAAGCCGGAATCGTGTTGTTCATGGCCGGTTCGGTGTTCTCGGCGCTGGCAACGTCAGCGTCGCAACTCATCGTCACTCGCGCGTTCATGGGTATCGGCGGCGCGTTGATCATGCCCTCTACGCTGTCGATTCTCACCGATGTATTTCGCGATCCCAAAGAGCGCGGCCGAGCAATCGCAATCTGGGCAGGCTTCTCCGGCATCGGGGTTGCACTCGGGCCCATCACCGGCGGCTTGTTGTTACAGCACTTCTCGTGGAGCTCGGTGTTTTGGGTAAACGTGCCCATCGGCGTGCTGGCCCTTGTGGCCGGCGGCATGTTGCTCACGACATCTCGCGATCCCAATCAGGGCAAGCTCGACCCACTTGGGTCATTGCTCTCAATGGTCGGACTCGGCGCGCTGCTCTACGGAATCATCGAGGTGCCCGTGCGCGGTTGGTCCGACTCGCAAGTCATCGCCGGATTCGTTGTGGGCATTCTCGCGATCGCCTCGTTCATTGCATGGGAGTTGCGCATCGACCACCCCATGCTCGATATGCACTTCTTCCGCAACCCTCGCTTCGCCGCCGCCAACACCGCCGTCACGCTCACGTTCTTCGCGATGTTTGGCTCGCTGTTCTTGATGACCCAGTACTGGCAGTTCGTGCACGGCTATAGCCCACTCGAAGCAGGTGTCAGGCTCGTTCCCTACGCGCTTGCGATGATGATCGTCGCTCCGCTGTCGGCTCGCATCGTCGAACGCATGGGCTCGAAACGGGTCATCGTTATCGGTCTGTTCTTGGTCACCATCTCGCTACTGCTGCTGTCGTTGCTGCACCGTGATACCCCATATCTCATTGCGATCATTCCGTACTGCCTGCTGTCTGCCGGTGTCGGCATGACCATGCCTCCCGCCACCGAATCGGTGATGGGCTCGCTGCCTCGCGAGAAAGCCGGCGTCGGCTCAGCAGTCAACGACACCACTCGCCAAATGGGTGGTGCGCTCGGTGTCGCTTTCATTGGCAGCGTCGTGTCATCCGTCTACGGGCACCGCGTCGATTCCATCGCTCAGACATTTGGTCTCAGCGGCCAAGCTCTCAGCGAAGCCCGTTCGTCGCTCGGCGGAGGGCTCAAAGCCGCCGGAGATCTCGGCGGTCAGGCACTGAGCTTTTCGATCGCCGTCAAAGACGCTTTCGTGGCGGGCCTCAGTTCTGGTCTCCGTCTCGCCTCGATTGTGGTCGTGCTCGCTGCGGTTGTCGTGTGGCGCTACCTGCCAGCACGCGGAGACGATCATGTCGACGAATCAATCGATACGGCCACCCTCGAACTCTCATCGCTCGTTGCCGGCGAGTAGACCTTCTCCAATGACCCGCACCGCGGCCGCCCAAGGCGCACCACTCGCTACGAATAGCGACACTGCGGTGTCGCGTAAACCGGGTCGGCCTCGCGATGCTCGGTGCGATTACGCCATCCTCACTGCCACGCTCGACATCTTGCGCGAGGGCGGCGTGGTCGGTTTATCTATCGATGCTGTGGCAGCGCGAGCCGGAGTCGGCAAGGCCACCATCTACCGGCGATGGTCGTCGAAAGAGGCGCTCGTACTCGAAGCACTACAGGCCGATACCGAGCCAATCGAGGTGCCCGACTACGGCAACTTGCGCCGCGAACTCGAGACGTATTTCGATCAGATCATCGATCGCTTCGCGACCAGCGGCAGTTCCGATGTACTGCCCCATCTCATCGAAGCAGCCTGCTACGACGCCGAAGTTCGCGTGTCGCTCGACGAGTACATCAAGCAACGCCAGAAGCCACTCCAGGCCATCTTGCGGCGCGCATCGCAACGAGGCGATCTCTCACCCGACGTTGATCGCAACGTGATGGTTGAGATCTTGGTCGGACCCGTGATGTATCGGCGACTACTCACCGGCGGACGCATCGATCGAGCCTTCGTTCGCAAGCTGCTCGACCTCGTCCTCTAAGCACCTCGTTACAGGCTGTTCGGTCAGCCGTTACTGACTGACGCAACAGGTGCGCTGACTGATGGAGTCAGTAGTAGCAATGAATAGTTGAGCTTTATATCGTCGCCGCCGTGACAACACCGATCTCTTCTCCCTCCGCCAAGATCGACACGTTTCTTCGCGACAGTGACGCACCGACTCCGTTCGTTGTCGTCGACGTCGATCTCGTCGAAGAGCGTTACGTGCAACTCGTTGAAGCAATCCCTGCGGCCCGCGTGTATTACGCGGTCAAGGCCAACCCTGCATTGCCGATTATTCGCCGCCTTGTTGCGCTCGGTTCAGCATTCGACGTCGCCAGTCCGGCCGAGATCGATCGCTGCCTCGAGGCCGGGGCGAACCCCAACGACATCTCCTATGGCAACACCATCAAGAAGCGCCGCGATATTGCTTACGCGCACTCGTGCGGCGTGAGTCGCTATACGGTCGATGTCGAAGCCGAGCTCGACAAGGTTGCGGTCGAAGCTCCTGGCGCTTCGGTGTGCGTGCGTTTGCGCCACGATTGCGGCGGCGCCGATTGGCCGCTCTCGCGCAAGTTTGGTGCAGAGGCGCCCGACGTTGTTCGCGTGCTCGCACTTGCGGGCAAGGCCGGACTCGAGTCGGGCGTCTCATTTCATGTGGGCTCGCAGCAGCGTGAACTTGGCGCCTGGGACGACACCCTTGAGGTAGTCGCTGAGATTGTCGAGCGGGCGCGCAATCAGGGAGCGAACCCAAGCTTTGTGAACCTCGGCGGTGGCTTCCCCGGCACCTACCGCGAAGCAGCCCCAACGATCGACGCGTATGGTGCCGCAGTACGCACCGCATTGGCCAAGTGGTTCCCCCTCGGCCTCACCGAGGTGATGGTCGAGCCCGGCCGTTACTTGGTCGCCGATGCGGGTGTCTTGCGCAGCGAAGTGGTGCTCGTGTCGCGCCGCTCCCCCGCCGACAGCGAGCGATGGATCTATCTCGACTGCGGCAAGTTCCACGGCCTGGCCGAGACCATGGACGAAGCAATTCGCTATCGGCTGCGCACCCCTCACGACGGTCAGACCAGCGGCCCGGTTGTACTCGCCGGCCCCACATGTGATTCGGCCGACGTGCTCTACGAAAAGAGCGCCTACGAACTACCTCTCGCGCTCGCCGAGGGCGACATGGTCGACATCTTGTCTGCAGGCGCGTACACCACCACATACAGCTCGGTGGGCTTCAACGGCTTCCCGCCGCTGCAAGAGCACTACGTGTAATTCGCGGCGCTACGGCAGCGAACTACGCCAGCGCTGCTGCGAGCAACTCGTGCTCAACAGCGCCAATGGGTAGCAGCGCTACAGCGCCCAGACCGGCCGCGCTCATCTTCGCTGCGGTCTTGCGAATCACCTGAAGCAGATGCTCACGATCGAAGCGTGGCGCCATCTCGGCTAACTGGGTCTCGATAAACACGAGACACGCGGCATCCTCAAGCGTTTGAGTGTCGGCGTCGGTTCTCAGTTGCTCGCGCCGCAACAGCACCTGCACCCGCTGAATGGTGGCGTCGTCGTAACCCACGTCGTTCAGGATGACTTCTACATCGCGAGCGTGTCGCGCCTTTTGATCCTTACGCCAGCGCAGGTAACCCGCTTTGCCCTCGGGATAGGTGGTGCGAGGCACTTCCCAACGGCGCAGATGGTGGGCACGCGCGGCGATGACAAGTGCATCGTCGGCATCTGGATTGAGGTGCCGCACCCAATCGGCGGCCAGACGACCGTGCACCAAGGCAAGCGCTATTGATTCGCCGCGAACAACGACCGACGTTGGATCCAGCGCGTTGGCAGCGTCGATTGCTGCGCACGCATCGAGCAGTTGCTGGCTCAGACTGCGCACTCTGACTCGCCGACGTCGGCAACGAATGGCCCCGTCTCGTCGTAGTCGGCATAGAACTCGGGAGCTTCTTCGGGCGATGGGAAGAAGTCGAGATCTTTGAGCGTGTCGGCTACAGCCGAAGCGCCCCCGACACGATCCATCCATGTGCGGAAACGTTCGCCGGCTTCGCGCTCTTCGGCGAATCGACGCACAACACGCGCTGCGGCTTCGGGAGCAGCCTTGGCAGGCAGACGCAACGCCTTCTCGCCGAAGTGAATGCTCTCTTCGCCCACGTAGCCGCCGAGCAACATCTGATAGCCAGGGGCAGCCTTGCCATGCGCACGACGCTCGGCACCGAAGAATCCGATGTCTGATGCGTGATGCTGACCGCAGCTGTTCGTGCAACCAGAGATGTTGATGCGAATGCCACCGACTTCGGCGAGACCCTCTTCTTCGAGACGATCGCCAATGGCCTTGGCCAAACCACGTGACTGAGTGACAGCAATGTTGCATGTATCGGCGCCGGGGCACGCCACGACATCGCGTGCCAATTCGGCACCGGGTCGAGCCATGTCGATGGCCTCGAGGCGGGCATACAGAACCGGAAGTTGCTCTTCGGTGAGGCCGCGGAACACAACGTTTTGACGGTTACTCAAACGCACGTCGGCGGCGAGCTCGCGCTGGATCGAAGCGAGCGAACGGAACTGCGCGGCGGTGAGATCGCCAAGCGCTGCGTAGGCAACCGCCGACACCGTGCCGTTGGCAGTGCCGCGGATGACGCTGGTAGCAACCCAACGGCTATACGGGTCGCGAGGCGTGAGCGTGACATTGACGCCCTGCCCAACTGCGGTGGCTTCGACAGTGGTTGATCGTCCAGCAGGCTTGTCGCCGGCGATGGTGACTTCGGCGGGGATGCCGCCCGGCCACGACGACGACGCCGGCAGCGTGTGACGAATCTTGATGACCCGGCGACGGACCTCGTCGATGCCGAGTTGATCGACGACCCACTTCATTCGGGCGCGCAGCTTGTTGTCGCGGTTACCGGTCTGCTCGAACACGCGAAGTGCGGCTTCGATGGTTGGTAGCAAATCTTCGCGGGTGGTGAAGTCTTCGAGGGCCAACGCTGGATGCGGCGTTGCGCCGAGGCCACCAGCGATATAGATGCGGAAGCCCGCTTCGGTGTCGCCGTTGTCGAGGGTGCGAGTGGTGGCGATGACACCAACATCGTTAAACATCGCCTGACCGCAGTCGGTGCTGCAGCCGGAGAAGTTCACTTTGAACTTGCGCGGCAGACGCTGACCCAGTGGGTTGCGAACGAAGTGGCGGAACGTTGCATCGGCCCAAGCGGTGACGTCGAGGTGTTCGTGAGGGCACGCACCAGCGAGATGGCACGCCATCACGTTGCGCACGGTGTCGCCACACGCCTCGCGACTGGTGAGCCCGACCGTTGCGAGTTGACGCATGAGTTCGGGAACCCGAGTGAGCTCAACGAAGTGGACCTGCACGTTTTGGCGGGTGGTGATGTGACCCCAGCCGCGCGAGAAGTTCTCGGCGAGGTAGCCCATCATGTCCATCTGCTCAGGCGTAATAGTGCCTGCGGGCAACTTGATGCGCACCATCTGATTGGTGCCGCCTTGACGCTGGCCGTAGACGCCATTGTTGAGACGCATCACTCGAAAGACGTCTTCGCCAATCTCACCAGCGAGGTACTGCGTAACGGCTTGTTCAAACCGAACAATGTCGCGCTGCTGCTCGGCGTCGAGGTCACGAGGTTCGGCAACTATTGGGGTGACGCCCACGGGCGGCCTCCAGGCAAGAGAGGGACAGAAACAAACATCGGACTAAATCCGACTAACTCGGTCAACAATAGACCAGCGAGGACAGTTCCCCAACGGTCGCGGCAACATTAGCCAGCGAAATCAACGACCTGGGTCTTCTCCAATTTCCTTGAGTGCGTCGTGAATTGCGCCTCGTAAGCGGCGCGCCAGATGTGGCGGCAGATGGGCGACGAGCCCCTCGCCCGGCAGGCCTACCTCTTCAACGGTGAGCACCACCCGCGGTTCGGCGTCGTCGTAGTCGTCACTAATCGAAATCGCCCACGAAAGCCGGGCGGCATCTTCATCGCCTGCCGGTCGATCGGCCTCAGAAAACGGGTAGTCGTCAATAGAACGTCGCATGGTGTGCAGCATGTCACTCCATACCCCGTGAAGTGGGACAAATCGGGATTTGGCCAGCGCGGCGCGTACCATCGTGTAGCCCTTCGTATCCCCCACCCCTGGAGAACTCATGCTTGCTCGTCTGCTGCGCTCGTATCTCGGGCGATATCGCGGCGCACTCCTCGCAGTGGTGGTGATGCAGACGATTCAGTCGCTGGCAGGGCTGTATTTACCCTCTCTAAATGCATCGATCATTGACCAAGGCGTCGCCACTGGCGACACGGGCTACATCTGGAAAACCGGCGCACTCATGATCGCCGTCACCGTGCTTCAAGTAGCCACCGCCTGTGCCGCTGTGTACTACGGGTCTCGGGCCTCGATGGGCTTTGGGCGCGACGTACGCCGTGGCATCTTCAATCACGTCAGCGAGTTCTCGGCCCGCGAGGTTGGCCAATTTGGCGCTCCATCACTCATCACCCGAATCACCAACGATGTGCAGCAAGTGCAGATGTTCGTGATGATGACCTGCACCATGCTGGTTGCCGCGCCTATCACGGCCGTTGGCGGCATCATCATGGCGCTGCGCGAAGACCGTGGGCTGTCGTGGATTTTGGCCGTCGGCGTTCCGTTGCTATTGCTGTGCGTGGGCATCGTGGTTTCAAAAATGGTGCCGCAATTCCAGGTGATGCAAACCCGCATCGACACCGTCAACCGCGTGCTGCGCGAGCAGATCACGGGAATCCGCGTGGTGCGTGCGTTTGTCCGCGAACCCGTCGAGGTCGATCGTTTCGCCGAGGTCAACACCGAGGTCACCGGCGCAGCGCTGCGGGCCGGGCGCTTGCAGGCAGTGATGTTCCCCTCGGTGATGTTCATTCTCAACGCCTCAAGCGTGGCCGTGTTGTGGTTCGGCGCCGGGCGCATCGACAGAGGCGAGATGAAAATCGGTGCGCTCATTGCGTTCCTCAGCTACCTCGCTCAGATTTTGATGTCGGTGATGATGGCCACGTTCATGGCAGTGCTCATCCCCCGGGCCGCTGTGTGCGCCGAACGAATCAACGAAGTGCTCGACACCGATTCATCGGTTGTGCGCTCCGCTCACCCCTCCACCGACCTCACCAGTCACAGCACGCTCGAACTACGCGACGTTGGCTTTCACTACCCCGGCGCCGTTGCTCCGGTGCTCGGCGGCATCTCGCTGCGCGCCACCGCCGGACAAACCACCGCAATCATCGGCAGCACTGGCTCTGGCAAGACAACGTTGCTGAGTTTGATCCCACGGCTCTTCGACGCCACGTCGGGCTCAGTGATCGTGAACGGTGTCGACGTTCGCGACCTCGACCCCGATCTGCTCTGGGGACGCATCGGATTGGTTCCCCAAAAGCCGTATCTCTTCTCGGGCACCGTTGCCAGCAACCTCCGCTTCGCCGACCCAGATGCCACCGACGATGACCTCTGGGCCGCACTCGCAATCGCCCAAGCCACCGATTTCGTCTCCGCCATGCCGGGCCAACTCGATGCCCCAATCGCCCAAGGTGGCTCCAACGTTTCTGGCGGACAGCGCCAACGGCTGGCGATCGCTCGAGCCTTGGTACGTAAGCCCGAGATCTATTTGTTCGACGACTCGTTCTCGGCGCTCGACCTCGCCACCGACGCCCGCCTCCGCGCCGCGCTTGCCCCGCACACCGCGAATGCAACGGTGGTCATCGTCGCGCAGCGCGTGTCCACCATCATCAACGCGAACCAGATTCTGGTGATCGAAGACGGCGCTGCCGTGGGCCTTGGCACTCACTCCGAGCTGCTCGCTACGTGTCCCACGTATGCCGAGATCGTTGCGTCACAGATGAGCGCCGAGGACGCAGCATGAGCGATCCAGCCGCAACCGCAGCACCCAAGCAGCCAGGGTCCGAGCTCCGCAACATGGGTCCCGCTGGGCGCATGGCCAGCATGGGCATGCCCGCCGAGAAATCGAAAGACTTTGGCGGCTCATCACGCCGCCTGCTCGCTCAACTTCGACCCGAACGATTCGGTGCGATCATGGGCGTGGTGCTGGCATTGGGCAGCGTCACCTTGTCGGTTCTTGGGCCTCGAATTCTCGGCCATGGCACCGACATCATCTTCAAAGGTTTGATCAACCGCGATGTCGGCATTGACTTCCACGCCCTGCGCAATGTGTTGCTCGGCGTTGTGGTTCTCTACATTGCGTCGGCGACTCTTTCGTTGCTGCAATCGTTCACGTTGGCCAAGGTGGTTCAACGAACGATGTATCGCCTACGCGCCGATGTCGAAGACAAGCTCAACCGTTTGTCCTTGAGCTATGTCGACTCGCAACCGCGTGGCGACATGCTCAGCCGCGTGACCAACGACATCGACAACATCTCGCAGAGCATGCAGCAATCGCTGAGCATGGTGCTCACCTCAACGCTCAGCCTGGTTGGCGTGGTCATCATGATGTACATCATCTCGCCAGTGCTCGCAAGCGTTGCCGTCATCACCATCCCGTTGTCGTTCTATGTCATTCGGGTCGTGACCAAGCGTTCAAAGCTGCGTTTCATCGCGCAGTGGTCACACACTGGCGCACTGAATGCACAGATCGAAGAGGCCTTCACCGGTCACGCACTGGTCAAGGTTTTTGGTCGCCAACGCGAGATCGAGAAGCGCTTCAGCGACAAGAACGACCAGCTCTACGAAGCAAGTTTCGGAGCGCAGTTCATCGCTGGCCTCATTCAGCCCGCGATGATGTTCCTCGGCAACCTCAACTTCGTGGCCATCGCCGTCATCGGTGGGCTGCGCGTTTCGTCGGGAGCAATGAGCCTTGGCGATGTGCAGGCGTTCATTCAGTACTCGCGTCAGTTCACGCAGCCGCTCACCCAACTCGCCTCGATGGCCAACGTGTTGCAATCGGGCATTGCTTCGGCCGAGCGAGTCTTTGAGTTGCTCGATGCTCCCGAGCAAAGCGCTGATGCGCCGACTCCCGAGACCACACCAGAGCCACGCGGCCGAGTTGAATTCGACCATGTGTCGTTCTCGTACGACCAAGCGAATCCGCTCATCACCGACCTATCGCTCATCGCCGAGCCCGGCCAGACCGTGGCCATTGTTGGACCCACCGGAGCCGGCAAGACCACGCTGGTCAACCTCATCATGCGCTTCTACGAAATCGGCGGAGGCGCCATCCGCCTCGACGGTGTCGACATCTCGCAGATGCCTCGACGAGACCTGCGCAGCAACGTGGGCATGGTGCTGCAAGACACTTGGCTGTTCAGCGGAACCATTCGCGAGAACATCGCCTACGGGCTCGTTGGTTGCACCGAGGAGCAAATTCTCGAAGCAGCTCGAGCTACCTACGTCGACCGATTCGTGCATTCGTTGTCCGCGGGCTACGACACTCGTATCGACGACGAAGGCGGCGCGATCAGTGCTGGCGAGAAGCAGCTCATCACCATCGCCCGAGCGTTCTTGGCCGACCCGGCCATCTTGATTCTCGACGAAGCAACAAGCTCCGTCGACACCCGCACTGAAGTACTGATCCAGCACGCAATGGCCGCACTGCGATCAAAGCGCACCAGCTTTGTGATCGCTCATCGACTCAGCACCATTCGCGATGCCGACCTGATTTTGGTGATGGACGCCGGGAGCATTGTTGAGCAGGGCAACCACCATGAACTACTTGCCAAGCGTGGTGCGTATTATGCGCTCTACAACGCACAGTTCGCGGCAGCTGCTGTCGATATCTAACACCTCGGGGAGAACCTGTTGAAGCAACTATCTGGTGTCGATGCATCGTTTCTCTACATGGAGACCGCTGCTCAGTTCGGCCACGTGTCGAGCCTCTCGGTGTACGAGCGCCCATCAGATCAGCCCGGCTACGACCCACTGAGCGAGTGGCGCGAACAGATCGCTCAGCGTCTGCATTTGCTCGAACCGCTTCGGCGCCGCATCCGCGAAGTGCCGTTCGGCCTCGACCATCCGTTTTGGGTCGAGGACCCAAACTTCGATCTCGACTTTCATGTGCGTCACACCGCAGTTCCATCGCCAGGCAACGACCATCAGATCGGCGAACTCGTGTCGCGCATCGTGGGCCGCCCGCTCGACCGCGGCCGCCCATTGTGGGAGACCTACGTCATCGAGGGTCTACCTGAGAATCGGTTCGCCATTCTCACCAAGGTTCATCACGCCACCATCGATGGCGCATCGGGTTCTGAACTGCTGATGCTGATGCTCGATCACCAACCCGATGGCGGCGAGTTCGAAGCCGCCACCTCCGAGTGGAAGCCCGAGCGAATCCCTTCGGATAACGAGATGATCGCCCGAGCTGCGGGCAAGCTCATTCGCAAGCCTGGTCGAGCGTTGTTGCTCGGTGCACGAACCGCGCGCGACCTTGGCCGCGCCACCCGCAACCCTGCACTCGTCGCTGCCGCCGATCACGCCCGCGCCAGCTTGCGCGGCCCGCTCGGAGCCATGCTCAACATCGGCCGCAAACGCGAAGACGAAGAGGCCGTGGGCCCTCCCCCATCGCTTACTGCGCCACGAACCCCGTTCAACGCCAACATCACCGCGCACCGCCGCTTTGCCTACGGATCAGTGCCACTCGGCACGATCAAAGAGATCAAGAATGCCTGCGGCGCCACGCTCAACGATGTGGTGATGGCAGTGTGTGCTGGCGGCCTGCGCACGTGGCTTGAGCGCCACGATGCACTGCCCGAGTCACCATTGGTTGCAATGGTGCCCGTGTCTATTCGTACCGGCGCCGAGACCGACAAGTGGTCAAACCGCGTGTCGGCAATCTTCGCCGGGCTGCCCACCGACGAAGCAGATCCGCTGCAACGCGTGCAGCGCGTGCACGACTCGATGGTCGGCGCCAAGCAGTTGTTCGATGCAGTACCCGCCGAGGCGCTCACCGACTTTGCCCAATTCGCCCCGCCAGCCGTGTTCGCCCAAGCGATGCGCACCGCGTTGCGCCTGACGGGTCGATTCGGCACGCCAGTGAACCTCGTGATCTCCAACGTGCCCGGCCCACGCGAACCGCTCTACGCGGCTGGCTCGCGGATGCTGCACTACTACCCCGTTTCCACCGTGGTCGATGGTCAGGGTCTCAACATCACCGTGCAGAGCTACCTCGACTCGCTCGACTTCGGGCTGGTGAGCTGCCGCGAGCTCGTGCCCGATCTGTGGGACATGCTCGACGACATCATTGATGAAGTGTCAGTGCTGGGCGCCGCTGTTGGCGTGCACTGGAAGCGGCCCGCCTAACTCACCCACGTGGCTCCGCAAGCAATTCCTACGGCCGCGTGGCGAGCACCCACATCGTGGATTCTCCGAAGAAGCTGAGCTGCTTCGAGAGACCCAAACTGTCGCAAGCGTCGAGTTGCTCGGCAGCGTCAATGTTGGTTTGCCACCACAGCATCGGGAACTCAAACGGCTCGCTCAGCAAGAACGACCGACTCGCTGCGATGAGTGCAGCCGCACTGATGTCGTGGCTCCACCCGCGCACCACGATGTCTGTTGCCGACAATTCGGCCGGGTCAACAATGACCGATCGGGTAAGTAGTGCGTCGGCTATCGGTCGCACATAGATGCAGCCAATAACCACTTCGTTACGGAGCACGCTGTAGGTAAGCGCAACACCTTCGCGTTGCTCGCGATCATGACGAACGAGATCGACAAGGTTGTCGTCGGCGGTGAATTCGCCGGTCGGCCAGTTCTCGCCGCTCCATGTGCGCAGCATCTCGATGTCGCGCATCACCGCCGCATAGTCGCCCGAAAGCAGTTGCGGTGTGAGCGGAACGAACGTGAGTCCATCAACCTCTGAGCGTTGCGGCAGCGGCGATGGCAACCAACTCATTTGCGGTTGGTTGACCCTGGGTCTGGCACGCCAGCTGGAGTGCCCTCGTGATACTCGATGAGCTCAATGAGGTACCCGTCGAAGTCTTTAATGAAGGCCACGGTCACTGGCCACCGGTCGAGGCGTGCTGGCGCTTGCACTGATTCGCAACCGGCGGCGAGGCAGCGCTCGTACAGAGCAAAGCAGTCGTCGGTATTGAGATAGAGCTTCCACATTGCGGTGCCCATATCGATAGGACCGGGCTGCTCGAGTTGCTGCGCAAGCTGAATACGCGAGCCACCCTCGTCGGCCTGCAACACCGCTTCAAGCGCGGTAGGAATCTGAGTACGGCTACGCAGCGGAATGCCACAGACGTCCTGCCAAAAGGCGATCGAGCGCTCAAGATCGGTGACGTTGATACAGAACTGACCGATGATCTGACCCATGATGGTCTCCTTCGAAGCGATGCTCTCAGCCGGCGTCGAAGCAATCGACGTAGCGGTTGGGGCACAGACTCACAGAAACAATGGCCGGCAGTCGAACTGGTCGCCCGCGCATTTGAGTACGAGCGTGCAATTACTTCTTCTTGCCGACCTTGAACTCGGCTTCGGCGTGAACCTTGTGACCTGGGCGGCACGAGCTCGAGCCAGTGGCCTGAACCTCGTATTCGCCCTTGAGCGAAGTGGTGTCAATGCTCAAGCCGGTGAACGGAACGGACTTGTGCTTCTCATTGGTCACCGTGACGGTGGCGCCGGGCACAAATCCGGGGAGGGTGATGGTGACCGTGTTACCGGTCTTAGCGAGCAGCACCATTGCTGGGCAGAAGTACTGGCCCGAATGACCGTGGCCATGGCGATGGCCCTTGTCGGCGTGGCCTTCGTCGCTGCGCGAACGCGCCGACGCACCTGATGAGACACCAGCAAGAGCTGTGGTTGCCAACAAAGCCGAGAGAGCAGCTACACGAACGATGCGCTTCATCATCAAAACCTTTTCCATACCTAGAGCCCGAAATCAGTGAGACAGTACCACGCTTCGATGTTGGCATCTTGAAACCCTGAAAATGACATACATCGTTGATAAGCCGTTGCGATTTAGGTGCGCGAATTCACAACATGCAGGCAACTGGTATCACGATTCAGGAACAATCGTCTAGCTTCGTCATGTGGGGCGACGCCAAATCAATGTCTCCGGAACCAACGCCCAAATAGTTGCCACTGTCAGTGGTATTGCTGGCATTCTTGCGGTCGCATCCGGACCACATCCCACCGGCAACCACGCCATCGACATCGTCTTCGTGTTGTTCACAGTAGGGGCCGTCGTGTGGGCCTCGGCAACCGCACCGCGCTGGTCACTTGTTGCACTGGCAGCGATAGCGATGGTGTTGTCGGCTGGAGTCTGGATCCTTGCCGGAGCATGTGCCGTCGCAGCCGGATTCACCGCGGGAATTCGGCATCAATGGCTGCTTGCTCTCCGTGCTCTCTCAGTCGCCACATCACTTCTCGTTCTCGTCAATCTTGGCCATCGGTGGTTCTTTGGTTTCACGTCGCTGATCGCGCTGAGCAGTTGCGTTGTCGTGGCGTCGCTCGGCCTTCGAAGGCGCTCCGCAGCCCACCGTCGCGTCGCCTACAGAATGGTCGGTGGCGCCCTCGTCGCTGCGGCTGTTGCGGTCATTGGATTCGCACTTGCCGCTACTGCGGGTCGAAGTGAGATCACATCGGGCAACCGCTTCGCACGCCAAGGTCTCAGCCGGCTCGGCGAAGGCGATCTTGCTGGTGCGCAGAATTCGTTCGCAGCCGCAAGCGCTTCGTTCGCAGCCGCAAGCGACTCGATTGATCACATCGTGGCGCAACCTGCCCGCCTTGTGCCAGGCCTTGCTCAGAACCGAAATTCGTTGGTTGCGCTCGCACACGAGGCAGCTTCAATCACACACACTCTGGCCACGGTCCTGCCGCAGATAGATCTTGAAAAACTCCGAGTGAACAACGGCCGCATCGATATCGCTGCCGTCAATGCGCTGCAAGCGCCACTCACACAGATGCAAGAAGCCCTCGCCCACCTTGACTCAACCGTCAAAGCAATCCGCAGTCCATGGCTGGTCTCGCCCTTCACTCAACGACTCGACGCACTGTCATTGCAGATTGATCAGCAGCGCACTCGCAGCAACAATGCCGCCGAAGCCATCAACGTTGCTCCCGCGATTCTGGGGGCTCAGGGCACACGCGTGTACTTCATTGCGTTCACCACGCCCGCTGAGCTCCGCGGACTCGGCGGCTTCATGGGCAACTGGGCCGAACTCACCATCGACAATGGCCACATCAGCATGAGCGATTTTGGTCGAACCCAAGACCTCGAGGACCGTGGCGACCCCAGCACCAAGGCCCTCAAGGGTCCCGCCGAGTTCCTCGCGCGCTACGGGCGCTTCAATTTCGATACGGGCCCAGGCGGCACCGTGAGCTCCGACGCGTGGCACAGCATCACCGTTTCTCCCCACTTTCCCGATGTTGGCGACATCATCTCTCAGCTCTATCCACAAAGCGGCGGCAAGCATCTTGATGGCGTGTTCGCCATGGACATTGAAGTGCTTGCCGCCCTGATGCAATTCACTGACCCGATCCCTATCGACGACAACGGCACATTGATCTCAAGCGACAATGCCGTCGACTTTTTGCTGCGCGGCCAATATCACATCGATCAAAACGCTCAGCGCATAGATCTGCTCGAGACAATCGCCAAAACCACATTTGAGCAACTCCTTGATGGTGCATTGCCATCTCCCGAGCGGCTCGCCAAGGTTCTCGGGCCATTTGCGCAAACTCGGCGCCTCATTGGCTGGTCACAGCAGCCAGCCGAGCAGCAGATGTTCGCCGATATTGGGATGAGTGGGCCGCTGCCATCCCTCAATGGTGGTGAAGGCATTGGCTTAGCAATGGATAATGCCGGAGGAAGCAAGATCGATGCGTTCCTCAAAACAGGCTTCGACTATTCCACCAGCGTTGATCCAACCAACGGCACCACCCATGCCCAATTCACCTTGTCATTACACAACACTGCCACCTCGTCGATCGACATGCCCGACTACATCGTCAGCAACCTTGCCGGTCTTCCACGAGGCTCAAGCGAACTCTTCGTCTCGATCTATTCGGCGCTCGAACTCGACGCGGCAACGCTTGATAGCGAGCAAGTTGGATCCGAACCCGGCGCCGAACACGGATGGCACGTGTATTCGTTCCTTGTCGATATCGAGCCCGAAACTACGGCCACGCTCCACCTTGAATTCAGTGGAACGCTCGAGCCTGCCGCCGAGCGGAATGTCACCGTGCTGTTACCCCCCATGGCGAACCCAACCAACGCCTCAGTTGTTCTTGATGGACGCACGGTGGCCGTGAAACGTGCCGGGGTCACATTGGTGCGCTGACCGCTTTGACAGCGCTGCCCGCCCAAACGACCCGAGCACTCGCCACTTGAAGGCGAACCCCTAGTGTGTGCCGATGACTGCGCGCCGCACTCGCACTGCCAACGTGCCGCAACGCAGGCGCGCTCAAACCTCGATTGCAGCGCTGCTCCACGGCCGACGCGGGCGACTCTTCGCCCTGGCGTCGTCGTCGCTCGTAGGCGGTCTTGCCGAGGCAGCATTTCTGATCATCATCACCCGCGCCGCGTTTGCGATCACATCAGACGAAGAACAGGTTGAGCTGTTTGCAGGTCATTCGATCTCCGTGCCTGGTGCTGTTTGGCTGGCCCTTGCACTCGTGGTCGCCCGCGTCGCGCTCGCGCTGTGGTCGTCATGGCAAGGTGCGCAGCTCACCAACGGTGTGCTCGCTGGTATTCGCCGCGACTTGGCCCAAACATTTCTCAGTAGCTCATGGGCAGTGCAGCAAGACCAGCGCCAAGGGCGGCTGCAAGAGATGCTCACCACCTTCGCAAACAACGGCGCCCAACTGATCTCGAGCCTCACGCTGGGAACCATCGCAGCGTTCAACCTGATTGCCCTCATCGCGCTCGCTGCCGCAGTCCACCCAGTCGGATCACTGGTCTTGATCGCCGCCGTCGTGGTGCTGGCGTTGGCCCTGCGCCCCGTGCGTGGTGTGGTCGTGCGCTCAGCCGAGTCCACGGCGAGCGCCGGCATGGAGTTCGCCACGTCGCTCAGCGAGATATCGAACCTGGGATTGGAAGTGCATGTCTTCAATGTGCAGCACCAAACCGAAAGCCGAGTCAACGCACTCATCGACAAGAACGCGTCTACGGGCGTGCGGCTCGCCTTCTTACGAGGCGTGGTACCCAATCTGTATTCGGGTTTGGCGTATCTCGTGCTCGTCGGGGCGCTGGGTGTTGTCGCCGCATCCGACAGCGCGAACATCACTGCTCTCGGTGCGGTGATGTTGGTGATGTTGCGATCGCTGACCTACGGCCAAGCGATGCAAAGTTCAATCTCGAGCGTCGCCTCAAGCCTGCCATTCGTTGATGCGCTGCAATCCGAAGTTGCTCAGTACCGCGATGCGGCCGTGCGCGATCACGGCATTCCAGTGGGGCACGTCGGCACCTTGCGACTCGAGGGCGTCTCGTTCGAGTACATCGCCGGTCAGCCAGTGCTCAGCACCCTCAATGCATCGATCAGGCCCAACGAGATCGTGGGCATCGTGGGCCCATCGGGCAGCGGCAAGTCAACGTTGGTGCAGCTCATGTTGGGGCTGCGCAAGCCAACCGCTGGCTCGGTCACTGCCGACGGCCGAGACATTGATCTGTTCTCGAGATCCGAGTGGGCCCGCAAGGTGACCTTTGTGCCTCAGGCTTCCCATCTGATTGCGGGCACTATCTCGGACAACATTCGCTTCCTTCGCGACAACGTGAGTGACGCCGACATCGAGCGCGCAGCTCGGCTTGCGCACGTACACGAAGACATCGAAGGCTTCCCCGAACGATATAGGCGTGATGTTGGCGAGCAAGGCGGCCATCTCAGCGGTGGCCAGCAGCAACGTCTGTGTATCGCCCGCGCATTGGTCGAGCACCCCGATGTGTTGATCCTCGATGAGCCCACCAGTTCGCTCGATGTGCGATCCGAGGCACTGATTCGCGAGACGCTGTCTGAGCTGCGCACGCAGATGGCCGTGATTGTGATCGCCCACCGAATGTCGACCCTCGCGATCTGCGACCGCATCATGGTGATCCAAGATGGTCAACTCAAGGCGTTCGATACGCCCGCCAATCTTGAGCAGAACAGCGAGTTCTACCGTGAAGCGCTCAGCTTGTCGGGACTGCGCTGACCCAGCCGACACCCGCAAGCAGCGCCCGCGCATCGGGTTCACTGAGCGGGCCAGCGAACAAATATCCCTGCGCTTCATCGCAGCCAAGATCCCGTAGGGCCTCAAGCGACTCAGCTGACTCCACGCCTTCGGCGACTACGTTCAGCCCTAGACGGTGACCAAGTTCGATAGCCGCCGCAACGATATTGACCGCCTTCAAACTCATGTGCGTCAACGACGTGAACTCTCGATCGATCTTGAGTTCGCTCACCCGCAACGTGCTCAACTGGCTCAGCGATGTGTAGCCCTGGCCGAAGTCATCGAGGCTCACAGTGATGCCCGCCGCATCGAGTTGCGCGATGTGCTCCATCACCCGTCGAGGGTCGGTCGCAATTGCGGTTTCGGTGATCTCGATGATCACTCGCGCGGGATCGATCTCAAGCGCCGCCAAACGCTGCTCAAACCAACCAGCCATCGATGGGTCGCGCACATTGCGAACCGACACATTGACCGACATCGACAACTCGGAGGCAGCTTCGCCCCACTCAACGAGCTGCCCCATTGCTGTGTCAAACACCCATCGTGTTAACGAGCCGATCAACGCCGTGGTCTCGAGCACGTTCATAAACTCACTCGGCGCTAACAGTCCACGCTCGGGGTGACGCCATCTCACCAACGCCTCGAAGCCCACCAGTTGTCCGGTCTCGATTTCCACCTTGGGTTGGTACAGCAGCTCAAACTCGTTCTTGGCGACTGCGTGGCGAAGTTCTGCCACCAGCCCGAGACGCGACACATCGGCCGGCTGCAACTCGTCTGCATAGCGAACAACGCCCATGCCAGCGTCCTTCGCGGCATAGAGCGCAAGGTCGGCGCGCCGCATCAGGTGATCGACGTCGCTGCCCTGCTCGGGCCACTCGGCCCAACCAATGCTTGCGTCAGGAGTCACCGGAATTCCATCGAGCTCAAGCTCTCGGCCGATCACCAATTGGATGCGATCGAGGATCGACCGAGCCCCTTGTGCGCCAACACCTGGGAGCACCAGACCGAACTCATCGCCACCGAGTCGCGCCGCCGTGTCACCCGGCCTGAGTTCTTGCAGCATTCGTTGGGCCACACAGTTCAAGAGAATGTCGCCGTTGGCGTGGCCCAATGTGTCGTTCACTTCTTTGAACCGATCGAGGTCGACAATTGCTATCGACACAGGGAGGCCCGTTCTGGTGTTGGCGTTGATCGCGTGTTCCACGCGGTCCGCAAAGAGCGCCCGGTTCGGCATCCCCGTGAGCGGGTCGTGCAGCGAAAGATACTTATTGGCGTCGCTTTGCCGATGAACTCTGCTTGTGACCGACCACAAGATGGCAGCCACAACAAGCCAGAGAACCAAAAGCCCCGCGAGTAACACGATGTAGGTCTGGCGAAGCGTCGTAGCGTGCGCCGCTGCGATTGGGGCATATGGAACGTAGAGCTCGAGAGCGCCAACTACTCGAAATGGGGCCGCACTCGAAACAATCGGGAGATATACCTCGATTGCATCAACACCGACCGGCCGACGGCCATCAACTGGGTCTGCACCAAACTGTGTTCGGCCCGCGACAGTCCCGCCAGCGAGCACCGCTGCGATGTCCTCGCTCAAATCGGGTCGGCCGGGCAACGCATCTGGATGCAGCGCGTCAAACACCACTCGGCCGGAAATGTCGCGCAGCCGCAAACGGAACACCGTCGTGTTATCCACGAGTGCCGTTGTGGCTGCTTTGAGTCCTTCGCGAACGGCCGGCGAGAGCGTCTTGGTCGACCCCAACTCATCGACGAACGGCCGCAGCGCAGACCGATTAATCGTCTGCGCTTGCAGCAGGGCGGCAGCCACAGCGTCCTCCTGGGATGCGATTGCCGTGGTGCGCGTCAGCACGACGCCAAGGCCAAAAATCGGAACGAAAGCGATTGTTGCATATGCAACAAAGCGACGAAGGCTGCGGCTTGCTTCCGATTTCACGGTTGTTCATCGTCGCCCACTGACCCTTACTTGAGGAGTTCTCCGCAAGCGCCCCCTAACTGGCGCACGAGAACCCGCCGCGCCGAGGACCCACATCAGACACCGCTGACTAAGGTGGCCGTCGTGCCCTCCGCTCACAGTGCCCCCGATTCGCCGAGGGGCGACGACCGCGAGTCCCAGCGTGTCGACCGGTCTACTCTTCGCTCTGCGATACGCACCGACTTTCGAGAATCGCAATGGAAGCATCGCTTCGCTCTCGTTGGCGTGATCATCTGGCTGTCATATGAGTGGGGGCCCGGCAACGAAACCGTTACCCCGTGGGTGTTAGCGAAGATCATCAGCGCCAACTCAAACGCAATCGTCATCCCAATCACCGCAGGAGTCGGCTTCGCGTTCACCACGCTGCAACAGCTTGCGTCAGGCTTCACCGCCCTCGCAGGGTTCTCGATGTTCGACCGCACCTCAAGCGCTTCATGGCAGCTGCTCACCAAACGTTCAACCGACACGCCCGGCGCATGGCAACGACTCGGCTTTGGCGCACGGTGTGCAATGGTCTTCGGCTTGGGCACCACCGCCGTGGCGCTGATCCAGATCATGTCTACTGGTGAGACTGGGGTGCGCCGTCATAGCTCGGTCATCCGCCAAAGCGCATTCTTGTGCGGTGCAATCGTCGGCCTCATTGGCGCAATCGTGGCATCGCTCGCCTACATCGGGCGACGGGTCGATGCGCTCGCCAGCGAGACCGAATGGATGCTTCGGGTGTTCGGCAATCCATTGTTCTGGCTTGCGTTGCTGGTCATCGGCGGAGCGTGGCGACCGATGCAGCGGGTGTTCTCGACAAAAGCAAAGTGATTTCTCAAGGTTGTGTTAATGCTGCCGATGTATTTTCGTGCGACAGAATCCCAGCCCACCAAACAGTCTTCTTGACGTCGGTGGTATCCACAATGAAATCGAGGCGCTGACCCAACGAGCGTCCGAAGTCGGCGCCCGTGAATCCTCAGGTGTGTCGCGAGTCTCGATGCCCGAGCCAAGCCACGACGTTGTTGCGCTTCCGGCGAGCCGCACGCGAGTTACGTGGATCGTTCTCGCAAGCTTTTGTGTCGTCATTGCGGCCCACGCCGCGGGTCTGTTGTTCGGCCTCGCCTACCCAGTCATCACTGCCGCCGGCGTGGTCTGCGCAACCATCGGGCTGCGTCGCCACCAACCCCAGCTGCAATGGCCATGGTGGTCGCTTGTCGCTACCGGCGCGCTGTGGACCATCAGCGGCGCTGTTGGCGATCTCACCCACTCAAACGGCGACCTGACATCGAATCGATCGCTGCTCCCCGATCTCTTCTCGATACCTGGTTACGTGTTGTTTGGCGCCGCGCTCATCGGCCTCACTCGCGCTCGTCGCGGCCGCAGCGAACCAGGGGCATTGCTCGACGGCATCATGCTCAGCACCGGCGCAATGTTGATCGTGAACCAGATCGTCGTGGCTCCAACGCTCGACATCAAGGGCACGTGGATCATGGCGAGACTCGTGGTCTCGGTCTATCCGGTGATGTCGATGTGCCTTCTCGCTCTCGCAGCCCGTCTGGCGTTCGCTGCAGGCGACCGCTCCCCCGCATTTCGGTTGCTGCTCGCTGGCACGGTTGCGTTGTTGTTCGGCGACGTCATCTTTGCGCTCGGCGAAGTCGGCACGTTTATGGCCCCGCAGGCCCTCCTAGAAGTGCCGTACCTGCTCGTTCCAGCCTGCATTAGCTCAGCGGTTCTCCATCCTTCGATTCGCTTCTTCACCCGCAAGAGCGAACGTCGAGTCGGCACGCTTGGCCCAAGCCGCCTCATCGCAGTTGCCGCTGCGCTGATGGCTCCGATCATCGTTGCAAGTACTCAGAACCCGAATGGCAAGACCGTTTCAATGGGGCTCTGCCTGATCCTGGCCATCACCGCAATTCTGCGTCTCGCTAGCTCAATGCGCGAGCAAGCTGCGCTCGAATCTCGTTTGTCACATCAGGCAACGCATGACGAACTCACCGGTCTCCCAAGTCGCACGGCGATCATCGCTCATATCGACGACATGCTCGCCGACCAGGCTCCTACGAACTCGCCTGTTGCCGTGATGTTCATCGACCTCGACCAGTTCAAGTTGGTCAACGACTCAATGGGCCACAGCATGGGTGACCAGTTGCTCGGGCTCGCGGCCCGCCGCATCGCCTCGTGCCTGCGTCCCGACGACATCGTTGGCCGTATCTCCGGTGACGAGTTCATCGTGTTGCTCAGCCTCGACACCATCGGCGCTTACAGCTTCGGCGAACGTATCCGTCGCGCACTGAGCGACAGTTTCTTCCTTGACTCCGGTGAAGTGTTCATCACGGTGTCGATTGGCGTCACCGTTGCGTACCCAAGCGATGGCGCCATTCCAGCGACACTCATTCAAGAAGCTGATACAGCGATGTACCGCTCGAAGGAAAGTGGCCGCAACCGAGTCACGATCTTCGATTCATCAATGCGTGAGCGAGTAGCTCGCCGCGTTGCCCTCGAACGTCGTCTTCGGCGCGCACTCACCGAGCGCCACTTTGAGGCGTACTTCCAGCCCTTGGTCTCGTTGCCCAATGGTCGTGTCAATGGTTTCGAAGCGCTTGCTCGTTGGCAAGACGATGGTCAGATGGTTTCGCCAGCCGAGTTCATTCCTGTCGCCGAAGAGTCGGGCCTCATCGTTCCGTTGGGCGCATTCATGCTCGACGAAGCGTGCCGCAATATCGCTGAGTGGCGCCGCACCATCCCTGGCGGCGAACGCCTCTACGTGTCGGTGAACCTGTCGGCCCGTCAGATTCGAGAGAGCGACGTCGTCGACACCGTGGCAGAGACGCTCGAGCGCCACAACTTGCCCGGCCATGCGTTGTGGCTAGAGATCACCGAAAGTGTGATGATGGAAGACTCCGTGCTCACCGCTTCGGTGATGGCCGGCCTCACCACCCTTGGCGTGCATCTTGCAGTCGACGACTTCGGCACCGGCTACTCATCACTGTCGTACCTCAAGCGGTTCCCCGTGTCGACCGTGAAAATTGACCGTTCGTTCGTGACCGGACTTGGGCAGCACCAAGCCGATTCGTCCCTCGTGAGCGCGATTATCGCAATGGGCTCGGCCCTCGATCTCAGCACAATTGCCGAAGGCGTCGAGACCGTCGAAGAAGCACAACATCTGTTCTCGCTCGGCTGCCGGCAGGCGCAGGGCTTCTTGTTCAGCAAGGCCGTATCGGCCGCAGATGTACCCGCAGTGCTGCAGCGCTTGGGGCTTGCGCAGAGCCGTCAGCTAGCCAGTTCGCGCCGCTGCACCGCAACCCCGCACCGCAGCTAGATCACGCCGGACGCGAACCTGGAATCGGTTCGGGAAGCTCGGCGACGTACCATGTTTGACGGTCGAGAACTTCGACGGCCGAACGTGGGAACGAGGTCGCGATGCGCTTGGTGAGTTCATCGGTGTCGAACATCATTCGGTTGAACTCGCATACATCGAACACGAGGATGCCGGCCTCAAGCGCTGGCACCTGCCACAGCTCGGTATACAACCGGCCGAACAGCGTGCGACCGCGTAATGAGTGGCTGACCATCACGAGCATGCCGCAATAGATGGCATTGCGAGCCGCATAGTCAGGGAACTTTGCACGCAAGAACTCGGGCGAAATCTCGGTGACGTCTTCGAGGCTGTTCGTGACCATGGCCAACCCCACGGGACGGCCCTCTTGCCAACCGACAATCTTGTGGATCTTCGGGTTGGCCAACTGCTCCAACACTTCTTCGTGCGAATCAAAATGGCGCAGGATTGCCAGCGACTTCAACGGTTCGAAGTTGTCGCGGTACGCCTCCCACAACGCTTCGGCTGGCTCGCCGGTGATGACAAACTCGTGGGTGATGGTGACCGGAGGAGCCGCCGGATGCTGCAGCAGGATTGAGCCTTGGCCGCCAACTGGCTTGGTGACCTGAGGTTCGGGAGCCAGCTCAACAGTGTCGGCGGCCTGAGCCTTTGGAATCGAGGCAGTGGAGTGTCGGCCTGAGCGCCGCGCATGAACCTGCGGTTCAGCGGTCGTCAAGGTAGGTGCCGCGCTTGGCGTTCTTTGCGTCACGGGTTCGAGAGTATCGCTTGGTGTTTATCTGCTCGCGGATACGGCGGACGCTGGTGTTTGCCCTAGCGGGTGCCGATGCGCAAGACGATGACGACCACCGCAAGCACAATAAAAATGATCGGCGCAGCCACTTCGTTGTCGCTCACGCGAACGTGGGCAATACAAGCACCAACGAAATACAGCACCACGCCAACAGCAGCGGCGACGCCCAACGCTGGGACCCAGAGGCCGAGAACCATGCCGACTGCGCCAGCGATTTCGGCCACCGCAAGGCGAGGGTGCCAATTCGATGGCACCTCACACGCACCAAGGCTCTCGATCACCTTTGGGTGCTTGGTGAGTTTGCCTGCGGCCGAACCCAGCAAAGCCAGCGAAAGCAGCGACACGATGACAGCACAAGCAAGAAACACGGGAGTCCTTCAAGTAGGTTCACATGGTCGCTGAGACCACGTCGAGGTCTTGATGGTAGCAAGCTTCCGTGGTACCTTGGCGGCTGCCAAGTAATCGCTCGACCAAAGGATCCCCAATGAACGCCAGAACGTTTGGAGCAATCGGCCTCGCCGTACTGATCGGTGCAGCCGCGAGTTGCAGCAGCGCATCGTCGAACTCTGCGGGCACTTCTGGCACCACGGGGGCGGCCGACGCCACCACTCCGGTGAGCGAAGTCTCCACCACCTCTACCGTGGCCGGTCGTCCGGTTCAGGCTGGCGCCACACGGATGCATTTCGAGATCGGGCCGATCAGCATCAAGCCCGGCCAAAACAACATCGACTTCACCCGGGAGGCGATTCCAAAGCCCGACGTCGACGGCTACATCGTGCGCATCGCCCCCGATCTGCGCTTGGCCGACGGCACCATTCCGGGCGTTGATGTCATCCACCTTCACCATGGCGTGTGGCTCAACAGCTCGGCCCGCGACTCAACAGCAAAGCTGCCTGAGCGCTTCTTCGCCGCTGGCGAAGAGAAGACCACAATGGCGCTGCCAGTGGGTTACGGCTACAGCTATAAAGCCACCGACAAGTGGACCCTCAACTACATGATCCACAACTTGTGGCCCGACGAACAACAAGTGTGGGTCACCTACGACCTCGATTTCATTCCCGCCGATAGCGCGGCAGCTGCCGGAATGGTGGCGGCGCGGCCGATCTGGACCGACGTACAAAACGGCAGCATCTATCCGGTGTTCGATGTTCAAAAGGGTTCAGGTCAAAATGGCCTCTATACCTATCCCGACGATGCCACCGCCCCATACGGAGCCGATCCAGCCAAGAACGCATGGACCGTCGACCGCGATGGCGTGTTGTTGGCCACCGCTGGCCACCTTCACCCGGGCGGACTCAACACCGACTTGTGGTTGCAGCGATCAGGAGCCACAGCGCTCGCCGATCACGCCAAAGCAGGCACCACAGATACCGCTCACTTGTTCGTCTCTGACGCCAACTACTACGAACCCGCCGGCGCCGTGTCGTGGGATGTTTCGATGACCGCCACACTCGAAGATTGGCGCGTCGCCGTGCGCAAGGGCGACGTGTTGTCCACCACGGCAACCTACGACAGCTCACGCGCATCGTGGTACGAGTCAATGGGCATCATGATCGTGTGGATGGCCGACACGCTCAATGCGGCTGACACCCTCGCCGCTGCCGATCCGTTCACCACCGCAGTTGATGGCCCCGGCGAACTGACTCACGGCCACTTGGCCGAAAACGACAACCACGGCGGTGGCGTCGACACCAAGTACAAGTACGCCGACGCATCGCAGCTCCCGTCGCAACCAGCAGCTTCGCCGATCGACATCTCCGACTTCATCTATGCCCAAGGCGACATGTTGCGCGCCGACCCAATCCCTACGGTTCAGGCCGGCGGCACCATCACCTACAACAATGTTGATGCGCCGCTCGAAAACGGCGAATGGCACACCATCACCGCATGCAAGGCGCCATGCACCGGCGCCACCGGCATTGCTTACCCATTGGCCGACGCCGACATCTCGTTCGACTCGGGCCAGCTCGGTGATGCCGGACCACCAACCGCCGGCCGCGTCACATGGTCCACGCCATCCGATCTGCCACCCGGCACGTACACCTACTTCTGCCGTATCCACCCGGTGATGCGCGGCGCATTCCG
>JBAXER010000005.1:0-70643 GCA_037140375.1 Actinomycetota bacterium | reverse complement strand
GAGCGGATGACGAGATTCGAACTCGCGACCCTCACCTTGGCAAGGTGATGCTCTACCAGCTGAGCCACATCCGCATATTGCGTAGGGGAGTTTAGCAACTACTCTGCCGGACCGGACAACGTGCGTTGGGTTGCCACTCAAGATCGTGCGTCAACCACAATTCCGGCCAGCGCTACCAGCACTACAGCGGCAAAAAACCCCTGAAGTGCGCGCAACTTCTCGTCAAAGATGAGCCACGCGCCGGTGGCCGAGATCACCGGAGCGCCCAAGGTGAGCAGCGAAGCCACGGTCATGTCGAGGTGGCGCTGCGCCCACGTCATTAACCCATGGCCCATCAGACCTGGCCCTACCACGGTGAGACCGAGCAGCAACCAGTCGGTGCCTCCGACGGTATGAATATCGGTGGCGGCCGCGAGACCCCAAGGAATGGCCACACACGACGCAACCGTGAACACCGCGGCGAGGAACGCCCACGAGTGAGTGTCGGTAGATCGAACGCGTTTCACCTGCACGAAATAGGCGGTCCAAAGAAACAGGTTTGCCAGCGCCAACAAGTTGCCGCGCATGGCCGTGCCACTGGTGTTGCCCGAAGCGAGCACCACGCCAAAGACACCCGAAAGCGCCGCAACTGCGCACACCACCCGTCGGGCAGGCAAGCGCTCGCCGAACAGCCGAGAGGCGACGAACAAAATCAATGCCGGTTGCACCGCTGGAATCAACGTGGCAAGCGCAATCGACGTCGTCTTGTACGACGAGAAACTGGCCATGGTCGACAACGCAAACAGCACACCGGGCCCAAGCGCTTGGCGAAATACGGCCAGCGAGAGCCGGCCTCCGGCGAGGTACGCAATGGCAATCATCACCGGCACGGCGAATGCAAAGCGAAACACAATGATCGACGCAGCAGATGCGTGAATGCCGCGAACAATCAGCGGACCAAAGCCCCACGCGAACACTGCGAGTGCACCAGCGACGAGCGGTAGGTCTCTCGACGTTGCACGGGTGTGCAACGAGGCGGTCACGCGCGTTGGTCTGGTGGACGCAGGTCGACGCGCAGCACGAGAATGCCGTCCTCAATCGCTGCGACTGCGTCGCCGATGATGGCGAAATCTTGGAAGTCGGCCTGTGCCTGCTGGATGAACGCTTGACGCTCTTCACCCGCAACTGGCGGCAGCGGCCGCTTCTTGACGGCCACAGCCCTCTCGCGGAATCGTGCCAACATCTCGTCTACGTTCAGCTCAGCCATTGCAACAACCGTACCCGCTGCGAGCCGCCCACGAGTTGCTTAGTGGTGACCCTTTTTCACGTTACGCAGCAGCGGATCCATGAGGTCACGAGCTAACGGCGTCGATGGATCAAGCAAGGGTTCTGGCTCTACAGCAGCTTCAACTGCCGCGACCACTACCGGCTCCACGACAACTTCGCGCGCTTCGACCACTGGCGCCTCAACGACCGGCGACTCAACTACTGGCGCCTCGACCACGTCGGCATCACGAAGGTCGTCGAATCCCTTCAGTTCGACGCGTGCGGCAGCCTCGAGATCGATGACGCCACCATTGAGCGACTCGCCTTCGACAACTCCCCAACGCATCGGCTGCGCATCTTCGGGGCGCACCGAGTTCAGCAAGTCTTGTTGCGCAACATCATCGAGGTTGCGGAACTTACGCTCGCCCATCACCTCGAGCGGAGCCAGCAGCGCTGGGTCGGCACGGGTACTGCGCCAGAACCACACGGTAATGATCAGCAGCGCGACGCCAAGTGCGGCGAGCCCGGCAGCGAGCAGGTAGACCTTGCGCGTACTGCTGACGTCGTTGACCGAATCGGCAAGGATTCCAACCACGAACGGAGCGAGTGAATGCAGCGAGAGCAACTTCATGACTCGGCAAGTCTGGCATGTTTGCCTCGTGAGCGTGCAGCTCACTCGCTGATGCGCCAAGCTATGCAGCAATGACAAGCCTGCTCTCATTCGCCGGCATCGCAGCCGTGTGCGCGGCGATGTTGTGGGCAGCAATCCGCATCGAACCGCACTGGGTCAGCAAAGACGCGCAACGCATGGTCTGTTACGGCCAAACGATCAGTCGCGACGGACGCAGCGTCGGAAAGTGGCGCGAGTTTCGCGTGGCCAACGGCGCCGACGGCACCATCGAGGTGCGGCCACGCCGCGGTGGACTGAACAGCCCGCAAGGATCAGGAGGCGGCAAGCCGTCGAGCGCCTTGATGCCTCGCCGGATGCCGAAGTCATCGACCTGGCGCGTGGCTGGACCGTCCGATAACCCACCGAAACGACGGGTGATCTATCTGCTCGAGTGCGGCCCCGACGATGACCTCGATTTTCTGGTGGCCTTACGCTTACCAGCGAACAGCAAAGGGATTCCGATGCTCGATGCTGCCGCCGCGAAGCGACACGGCTAGTTCTTCGACACCGAGTCCAAGAACGCCTCGATGGGCGGGGCAACCTGATCAAGGTTGAGCAAGAACGCGTCGTGACCGTGGGGTGAATCGATCTCGACATACTCACACGGGGTGCCCGCGGCAACGAGCAGATCGCGTAGGTGCCGCTGCTGATACGCCGGGTACAACATGTCGCTCCAGATACCCATCGACAGCACCGGCACTTTGATTCTGGCCATGGCAGACACCACGCCGTTGCGGCCACGGCCCACATCATGCAGGTCCATTGCTTTGCCGATGATGAGGTAGCTGTTGGTGTCGAATCGACGAATCAGTTTTTCGCCGTGATGATCGAGATAGCGCTCGACCTCGAAGCGCTGCCAAAGATCGAAGCCGTCCCTATGGGTGCCGCCGTCGGCAAGGTCTCGTCCGAATCGTTCTGTGAACACGTTGTCACTTCTGAACGTAACTTGCGCGATCATGCGCGCCACCGCCAGACCCTCAGCTGGACCATCACCCTCGGGCGCGTCGTAGTAGTCGCCACCGCGCCAGCGCGGATCGAGCAAGATCGTGCGGCGACCAATGGCGCCCCAAGCAATCTGTTGCGCTGTGCTCTGCGCACACGTAGCGATAGGCACCAGCGAACGAACGCGATTCGGATAAGTGATGCCCCATTCGAGCACTTGCATGCCGCCCATCGAGCCACCGATCACGCTGTGCCACACACCGACGCCAAGGTGGTCGGCGAGGCGGGCCTGTAGGCGAACCATGTCGCGAATGGTGATGACCGGAAAGCGAGATCCGTAGGGCTTGCCATCGGACGGGTGCGGCGACGATGGGCCGGTTGTGCCTTGGCATCCGCCGAGCACGTTGGCGCACACCACGAACCAACGGTTGGTATCGATGGCCTTACCCGGACCGATTGCATCGGCCCACCAACCTTCGCCCGAATGTCCCTTGCTGTCCACGCCGGCAGCATGACTGTCGCCTGTCCACGCATGACAAATCAAGACTGCATTGCTCGCGCTGTCGTCGAGGGTTCCCCACGTTTCGTAGGCGACGCTCACCTTGCTGAGCGATGTCGCGCCGTCGAGAGCGAAGGGGCGATCGGCCGCAACAGTAAGGAACTGACGATGTCCAGGGTTGTCGCCCGGCATCCATGCTCCGGTCACCGGAAATGATTGCTTGTCCACATCGTCCTCCTCTCGAGCATGCTGAAATCATCAACATCAAGAGCGGCCGGAGCCTTTGTTGCCGAACCGAAGTGCGGCCACATCCCATCTGACGATGGAGGCACCTTGGGGCTTCCGACCCAGGTTGCCGGGCCTTTGGAAAGGCCGCTCGTAATGCTTTTGGCAGTGTAACGGCTCAGGCGTTGGAGTCAACGAACCACTACCTCATGGCGCTTGGTTGTACCGCTGCTCAAGCGCAAACTGATCGCCGAGGCCGACGAGCGCACCGAAGTCGTCGAACGCGACGAGGCGATCGAGATGCCCACGCAACGAACCTTCGGTGCGCAGCAATGCCAGCGACTCACGGATCGCATGCACCATCGTGAAAAGTGCGCTGAGCGGCGACACGATGAGATGAAACCCAAGCTCGGCCAATTCGGCGGGCGTGAGCAAGGGTGTCTTGCCGGTCTCGACCATGTTCGCGACCAGGGTTACATCACTGAGTTCGGTGGCGATGCGCTCGAGCTCGGCCACAGACTCAGGCGCCTCGATAAAGATTGCGTCGACCCCAAGATCGCGAGCCATCTTGGCGCGCTCGATGGCATTGTCGAGTCCGTTCATCGCACGTGCATCGGTGCGCGCCGTGATGTGCAGATGCGTGCGATGTTCTACAGCAGCGCGCAGCTTGGCCAGCCAGTCTTCGGCCGGAACCACTTGCTTGCCAGGCATGTGCCCGCAACGCTTGGGCCACACTTGGTCTTCGAGGAACATTCCCGCAGCACCGGCTTGCTCCCACAACTCGACGGTGCGGATTGCGTTGAGCGGACCGCCATAACCGGTGTCGGCATCGACCACCACGCTGGTGTTGGGCGCCGCGGCGCACACTCGTCGGGCGACCTCGGCCATCTCGGTTTGGGTAAGGAATCCAAAATCGGGTTTGCCGAGCATGGTGGCGCTCACGCAAAATCCGCTCACGAACACCGTGTCGAACTCGGCCTCGACAGCAAGCTTGGCCGACAACGGATCCCACACGCCGGGCATCAACACACTGTTGCGATTCGCGAGTCGTGCCCGCAGATGATCGCCTCTCATGATTGCCCCGCCGCCAAGCGATCGATGGCCAATTCCTTGAGTCGTTTGTAGTCGACCTTGCCGTTCGCTGCACGGCCGATGGTGTCGACGACCACCACATGGCGGGGTGCCTTGTAGTGGGCCAGCAATCCCTTCACATGATCGGAGAGAACCACCGAGTCGATGGAACGATCTGCCTCGGACTCGACCACCGCGCAAATGACTTCACCGAAGCGTTGGTCGGGCAAGCCGACGCACACGGCGTCGCGCACGCTGGGGTGGGTCTTGAGCGCCTCTTCGACCTCTTCGGGGAACACCTTTTCGCCGCCCGTGTTGATACATACCGACCCGCGCCCGAGCAGCCGCAACGTGCCGTCTTCGTTGACCTCGGCGAAGTCGCCAGGCACGCTCCAGCGGCGGCCTTCGTAGGTACGAAATGTTTGCGCCGATTTTGCTTCGTCTTTGTAATAGCCGAGCGGGATAAAGCCGCCGACGGCAACAACCCCCTGCTCGCCAGAGCCCGGCACAACGCGCTCACCGTTTTCGTTGAAGACCGCGCAGGTCGCGCCAATCTGGAACTTTGCGGTCTGTTGTGGAGCGCCCTTTGAGCTGATCGATGCACCCATGCCAACTGCTTCGGATGAACCAAACGAATCAAACAAGATCGCCTGCGGGATGAACTCAAGCAGCCCCGCTTTGTTCTCTTGGCTCCACATCACACCGCTTGAAGTAACGACTGCCAGACTGGTCAGGTTGTAACGGCTGGGGTTGAGTTGCAGATGGTCGAGCATCGGCCCCGCAAAGGCCTGGCCCACGATGATCACGCTATTGACGGCGCGCTTCTCGATAGTGCCCAGTAGTTCGGAGACATCAAACTTGCGGTTGGTCAGCGTGACGATGCATCCACCAAGCCCGAGGTTGTTGATCGCGCTGAACTGTCCGGTGCCGTGCATCAACGGGCACGCCACCAGCATCACCGGACCGGTCGGAAGCGATGGATCGATGCGGCTGATCAAGTCATCGATGCCATCAGCGGGCGGGATGCCGGATACTGCGTTGCCGCCTCCGCCGAGCACGTTGAAGAGATCATCTTGGCGCCACATCACGCCCTTCGGCATACCGGTGGTGCCTCCGGTGTAGAGCAACACCAGATCGTCGCCGCTACGCGGTACCTGCGCCATGCCCACAGGAACCGAGGCGCCAACAACCGACTCGTATGGCGTTGCCCACTCGGGACCATTGCCGGTCTCGTCACTGACCACGTACCACCGCTTCACCTTGGTGAGCCTGCTGCGCACGGTGTCGAGCAGATCACTGAACACCGCGTGAAATACGATCGCTTCGGCGTCGGCGTTATCGAACAAATAGAAGATCTCTTCGGCCGCGTAGCGATAGTTGGTATTCACCGGCGCCATCGCTGCCTTGAACGCTCCGACCATCGACTCGAGGTACTCGGGCGAGTTGTAGAGGTAACAGGCAAGCTTGCCTTGATGGGTCATGCCACTGTCGAGCAGATCTGCAGCCAACGCATTCGTACGCTGCTCGAACTGGGACCAGGTGAACACACGGTCGCCCTGAATCTGGCATGGGCGATCGGGCACCCGCGCCGCCACCGCAGAAAGGATCTCGGCAATGTTCCAGTTCGTCATAGGTCCCCCACCTCGCGATGCGTACGCGTCGTCAAATTAGCCGTATCGAGCGCACCGCCACGTTCTAGAGATGCCATCGGCAACAGTCGGTTGCCTTGACGCACGCGCGGCTACCCTCGGGACTTATGCGAATTCTCGTTATCGGTGCCGGCGGAGTTGGATCCGCGTTTGCAACAATCGCCGCAAGTCGACCGGTCTTCACCGACATTGTGTTGGCCGATATCGACGCCACCCGCGCCGCAGTGGCTGCGGCTCAGGCCGGCAGCGACCGTGTTCGCGGTACCCGCCTCGATGCCTCGAATCGCTCCGAGATCGTGCAGTTGGCGCAGAGCATGCGCGCCGACATCATCGTGAACGCCTGCGACCCGCGTATGAACCCGCCCATCTTCGATGCGGCGTTCGAGGCCGGCTGCCACTACCTCGACATGGCAATGCACATGTCCGAGCCGCACCCCACAAACCCTCACGAGCAGACCGGCGTGGTGCTTGGCGATGCTCAGTTCGCCGTGTCAGATCAGTGGGTCGAGCGCGGCCTTCTGTCGCTGTGCGCAATGGGCGTCGAACCCGGACTGTCCGACGTGCTGGCTCGTTACGCCAGCGATCATCTGTTCAGCAAGATCACCGAAGTGGGCGTACGCGATGGCAGCGACCTGGTGATCGACGGATTCGAGTTCGCTCCCACGTTCAGCATTTGGACCACCATCGAAGAATGTCTCAACCCGCCGCTTATCTGGGAACGCGGCCGCGGCCTGTTCACGACGGCGCCGTTCAGCGAGCCCGAGATGTTTGTGTTTCCCGAAGACATCGGCACGTTGTGTTGCGTCAACGTTGAGCACGAAGAAGTCGTGCTGATGCCACGCTGGCTCGAACTCGATCGCGTCACGTTTAAGTACGGCCTCGGCGAAGACTTCATTGAGGTGTTGCGCACCTTGCATCGCCTTGGCCTCGACAGCACCAAGCCGGTCAAGGTTCGCGGCGTCGATGTTTCGCCACGCGACCTCGTGGCTGCCGTGCTGCCAAACCCTGCCGAACTTGGCGACCGCATGCGTGGTCGCACATGCGCGGGCACCCTGGTCAAGGGCCTCGGACTCGACGGAGCGCCACGCGAGTCGTATCTCTACCAAATCGTCGACAACGAATGGACCATGCGCACCTCTGGACACCAAGCCGTCGTGTGGCAAACCGCCGTGCACCCCGTGGTCGCATGCGAGCTCATCGCCGAAGGCGAATGGGTTGGCGCTGGCGTGATGGGCCCCGAGGGATTCTCCGCAGACCCATTCCTCGATTTGCTTCCGGTGCATGGTGTGAGTTGGAACCTTGAGGAGCGGCGGCCATCGCCGTCCTGAGCAAACGTGATGTCGAGGCCCTGCTCGCGCAGTTCGACTCCGACCCCATCGGCGCGCTCAGCGCAGCACTGCGCAAGGTGCTCGATCGCCCCGCCGCGCAATGGCCCGAATTGGTCGCTGCAGCCGCCTTTACAGACACTCGTACGGCTGCGCTGCTGCTTGGCGAGCAACGTTCGCTCGACGAGCTGGCAAGCGAATTAAATGAGCTGCGCTCCGTGGAAGATCGCTGAGACTGTGGGCTAACCTCGACCGAGAAAGAGGGAGAACCCATGCGCGTACATGTCGATGCAGAAAAATGCCAAGGCCACAACCGTTGTTATTCACTGGCCCCCGAGTTGTTCGATGTCGATGATCTCGGCAACGCCGTAGAACTCAACGACGGCAACGTGCCTGAAGGCCTCGAGCACAAGGCCCGCCTCGCCGTGGCCAACTGCCCCGAATACGCAATCACCATCAGCGAGTAACCCCATGGCCGATAACCGTCACCCTCCCGTCACCGATTTCGCCACCGACTTCGATCACACCGACCCAACGTGGGTCAACAACCCGTTCCCCATCTGGGACGAACTGCGCGCCACCTGCCCCATCGCCCATAGCGACCGCTACGGCGGCACCTGGCTGCCAGTAACACACGAGCACGTGTCGGCGATTGCCTATGACACCGAGAACTTCACCTCGCGCGCTGTAATCGTCAGCGAGGTACGCCCAGGGCCCATGGACCTCCCGGCGCCTATCGGAGTTGCTCCCCCCATCACATCTGATCCGCCGTTCCATGCAATGGCGCGACGTTTGCTCTTGCCAGCGTTCGCTCCCCGCAAGGTCGACGCGCTCGAGCCATTTACTCGCCAACTCTGCAACGACCTGCTCGATGCACTCGAAGGCAAAGACATCGTCGATGCCGCTGTCGAGTACGCCCAGCACATTCCGTTGCGCGTTATTGCCAAGATGCTCGGCTTCCCAACCGAAGACGCCGATTACTTCCGTCACGTGATCCACCTCATCCTTGAAGAAGGCATCACCGTGACCGAGGATGACGACGAACGTCTCGTCGAAGGACAAGCGCTCGATGCGTACTTCGACAATCAGATCGCCGATCACGTAGCCAACCCACGCGACGATCTCACCACGTTCTTGCTCGAGGCCGAACTCGATGGCAACAAACTGATGCACGAACACGTTCGCGGCACCATGCTGCTCATCCTCGTTGCCGGCATCGACACCACGTGGTCGGCCATTGGCTCGGCACTGTGGCACCTCGCCCACAACCCCGACGATCTCAAGCGCCTTGCCACCGAGCCCGACTTGATGCCATTCGCAATTGAAGAAATGCTTCGCGCCTACGCACCCGTCACGATGGCACGCATGGTTGCTCAAGACGTTGAGATCGCCGGCTGCCCGATGAAAGAAGGCGACTGGGTGCTGCTTCCTTTCCCGGCAGCAAACCGAGATCCCGAGTTCTTCGACCGCGCCGACGAAGTCATCATCGATCGCGAAGAGAACCGCCACGCCGCATTCGGCTTGGGCATTCACCGATGCCTCGGCTCGAACCTCGCCCGCATGGAGCTACGAGTCGCCGTCGAAGAGTGGGTGAAGCGTTTCCCCAATTTCGAACTCGCTGACCCGAGCGCAGTCACGTGGGCTGCCGGCCAAGTACGTGGCCCGCGCAGCATTCCTGTGCGCTTGCCAGGCTGAACGAGTTAGAGCACGCCAATCACAGGCTGCGCAAGACGTAAATGATGAGCGAACTGTGGCTCGGTAGGTAAGAAACCAAACCGATCGGGCCACAGCAGCTGCACCATCTCAAATGGCTTGCCGCGATACCAAGCGTGCGCTGTGCCAAACAGTTGCGCGTTCGACGCCATGTCTACCGGCGCGAAGTGGCAGCGCAGATCGTTGTCGAGCAGCCCGAGCAACTCGACACCAAGCGGTATCTCTGTGCCGCCCTTGAGCAGATCGACCACCATCGTGAGCAGCCCCGTGGCCGCCACTGGGGTGAGCCCGAAGATGACCACTTCGGCAAAGCCGGTGAGCGCAGGCAGACCAATGGTGTAGCAGTACCCGGGAGTCACCGGATCGGTGTCGGCTCTGGCCGCCACTGGTTCAAGCGCCCAGCCCGAGGTCTCGATCATCCACTCGATTTTGTCGGCGTGGGGAATATGGAAGTCAGGCAGTTCGTTGGTCATCTCGGCCACCAGATGATGCGCCCAGCCATGTCAGATCAGCGACTCGCTGTCGAGGTCGAGCGCGTGCTGCAAATGCCGAGTGGCCATCGCTGCAAACATCGCCTCACTGCGTTCGGTGCCGCCAACGATTTGTGACGCGACAACCGCCATCACGACGCCGGCGAAGGCCTCGCGGCGGTACTGCAGCCAGGCCCAATCGTGGTCGATCTCAATGTTGTAGTCGCGGCGCAACGCCTCGACATACTCGGCAACGAGATCCTTTTCGATCTCACGACGATCTTCGGGCTGAGGCCCAGCACCGAGGAAATACGACACGTCGGCCAGCGCCGCGCCATGGCCGGGTGATTGCCAATCGACTGTGGCAATTGGCGAACCACCCTCGGGAGTGGCGTACATCAGGTTGTCGAGTCGGTAGTCGCCGTGGGTCACCGTGAGCGGACTATCGCGCTTGTCGATCCAGTCGGCCAGCATCGCGCCGAAACGCTGCACCAAATCGGTGGCCTCCTCGTTCAGATACTTGCCATAGGTAGCCATGAACCCAGGGAACAAAATGCCCCACATGCCAACCAACATCGCCGTGTCATCGGCAGTGGTGCGGCGGCTGAGCCACTCGATGTCATCGAGCGCCGGGTCACCCCAACGCGGACCGTGCAAACGGGCGAGTTCGAGCACCGAAGTGCGGGCATGCTCGATGGAGCAGCCGGTGATCTGGTTGCCCTGCGATGCCGGCGCGAGGTCTTCAAGAACGATGACAAAGTCGCCGGTGTCGGCATCCCATTCGGCGTGGTAGCAGCGCGGCACGCGGATATCGACGGTGGGTGCGACCTCGTTATAGAACTTCACCTCGCGCTCGTAGTTACGCAGCGCCATACCGGTTGCCCGACTGGTCTCGTCGGGTGAAGGCAGCTTGACCACCACGCTGCGCGGCACCGAGTCAGGCAACGAACCATCGACGCCAGTAAGCGCCAGACGCAGGTTCATACCCACGAGTCCGTCGCCAATTCGTTGAGTGTCAGCGATTACTACCGTGACATCGAACAGTGTCGATAGCCACTCACCAGTTACTTGCTCGGGTCCCACACTCCGGCACGGTAGCGTCCACAACCATGACGGGTACAGACGAGATGATGATCAGCGACCACCTCGACCGGGTAGAGGCCGATGGTTACACCATCATCGAGAACGCGTTCTCAACCGAACTAGCCGACGAACTCGTCGCCGACCTCACAAGACTCGAGAGCGAGCGCAACATCGTGCCCGCCACCAACAGCTTCGAAGGCTTCCAAACGTGGCGCATCTACAACCTGCTCGCGTTGGGCCGCCTGTACGAGCAGATCCCTGTGCACCCAGTGGTGCTCGCTGTCATGCGCAGCGTGTTGGGCGATGGTTGTCTCATCAGCAGCCTGTCGTCGATCTCCATCGGCCCCGGCGAAATTGCGCAACCAATTCACGCTGACGATCAGCTCTTACCCCTACCCAAGCCTCACCTCGCCACCATCGCCAACAGCATGTGGGCGCTCACCGACTTCACTGAGGCAAACGGGGCTACGCGCATCATCCCTGGTTCGCACAAAGCCGATCACTCGCCGCCGTATGGCGTGGAACAACAATCGATTGCCGCCGAAATGCCTCAGGGAAGCGTGCTCATCTGGCACGGCTCGCTGTGGCACGGGGGTGGGGCCAACGCCACCGACAAACGCCGCTGGGGCGTCGCGATGAACTACTGCGCCGGATGGGTCCGCCAGCAAGAGAACCAGCAACTCGGCATCCCGCTCGATCTTGTTCGACAGTTCAGCCCCGACCTGCAGCAGTTGTGCGGGTTTCAGCTCTACCGAGGGCTCATCGGGCACATCGAGAAGCACTCCCCCGCCGAGGTGCTGTTGAACACCCAATCACCCACAGAAATGTTGTGGGCACGAAGCTGACCGATACGGTCAGGAGCACATGTATCGCTTCTTGTTACGGCCCAAATGGCTGCTGCTTCACGTCGTTGTCCTCTGCTCTGTTGTCGGCATGCTCTTTCTCGCTCGCTGGCAATGGGACAAGCACATTGCACGCGACGCGTTCGTCGAGACCGTGAAGGGCCGCCTCGCCGCCGAACCCAAAGAGCTCGCGCCGCTGCTCGGTGCAGCCACGCCCGCCGCCGACATCGAGTGGTACGTGGTCACCGCCTCAGGTTCGTATCTCGCCACCGGCGAACTGCGCCAACTCAACCGCACCCAAAACGGCTTCAACGGCATCAACATCTTGACGCCATTCCAAATCAACAACGGCCCGATCATCATCGTCAACCGTGGCTTCGTTCCCGACGGCAACAAGGTGCCAGCAGCACCCACCGGGACCATCGTCGTTGGTGGCACCGCACGAACATCGCAGGTCCGCAAGACCGGCGAGTTAACCGATGATCAGAGCGCCAGTAACAACGAAGTCCGACGAGTAGATCTTGCGTTCATCGCCGAGCACATCGACCAAACGATTGCGCCGATATACGTCGATCTCATTGCGACAAAACCCGCATCGCCATCGCCACCGGTTCCGGTTCCGCCGCCGAACCTCGGCAGTGGTCCGCCGCACGTGTCGTATACGGGACAATGGTTGTTCTTCTCGCTGTGCGCAATTGCGGGATGGGTGTTCGCCGTGCGGCGCTCAGCCAAGTCGGCGCGTCAGGCACTCGCCCAAGACGCTACGGATGAGCCTCTAACGCTGCCATCCGCTTGAACTGCTCAACAATGTTGGGCGTCTCGTGGTTCGGGTTCAATGATCGATAAACGGTGTCTACGTTCACGCTGATGCGGCCAAACTCGCCCCAGCCCTCGAACCCGTTGAGCGAAATATCGCGTGCCGCATCCCATGCATCCATGCCCGCATGAAAGCGATCGGTGGCTTCGGTCTGCACGAACGACAGGTAGTCACGCACCCGCGCAATGCCGCTCTTGTCGGTGAGTGGCCCATGCCCTGGCACGACGGTCTCGATATCCATGCCCAACATCAGGTCGCAGGCATTGATCCAGTTAGTAAGCGGCCCCGCCCACACAATGGGGGTGCCGCCGATGAACAAGATGTCACCGGTGTACACGGTCTTGGCATCGGGCACATAGGCAATGACATCGCCTGCAGTGTGCGCCGGACCAACCTCGATAAGTTCGATTACTCGGCCACCGACCTCGATGTCGAGCCGACCTTCGAAGGTACGCGTCGGCAACGTGTGCTCAATTCCTTCGAAGTCGAATTCTCCGAAGAACCCACGAAACAACTCGCCAACTTCGCCGGGCGCTTTATTGAGCGCGGCCAACATCGACGGCGGCACTTCGGTCATCTCATGCGCTGCTCGTTCGCTGGCGATGATCTCGGCACCATGCACAAGTTGGTTGCCATAGCAATGGTCGCCGTTGGCGTGCGTGTTGACCAACGTGCCAATCGGTGCAGTGCCCACCACGCGCGACATTGACTGAAGCATCTCTGCGGTGAGCTTGAGATCGAACAACGTGTCGACCAACAGCGACACTCCATCGCCCACTACGAGGCCGGCATTGCTCCACCCCCACCCCCCATCGGGTTGCAGATACGCAAAGCATCCGTCGCCAAGTTCGTGCAGGCCCTTTGAATACGTCATCCCCAATACCTAGCACCTGCCATCCGATGCAGCGAGTATCGATCGCTTAGAGTTCGCCCATGCAGACTCGTCGACTTGGCCGCACCGAACACCACAGCAGCGTTGCGATTCTTGGAGGTGCCACGTTCATGGACTGCACGGCCGAACAGGCCGATGCTGCGGTACATACAGCGGTTGCCCGCGGCGTGAACCACATCGACATTGCGCCCACGTACGGTTTGGCCGAGACCGTTGCTGGGCCCACAATCGGTGCGCTACGCAGTCAACTGTTTATCGGCGAGAAGACCGCGCGCAGCCACCCTGACGGCGTGCGCGCGCAGCTTGAGACGTCGCTCACGAACCTCGGCTGCGAGTCGTTCGATCTCTACCAAGCGCATGGCGTCACCGGCCTCGACGTGCTCGACAGTCGGGTCTCCGCGATCGAGTCGATGCTGTCGATGCGCGACGAAGGTCTGTTCCGTTTTGTGGGCATCACCGGACATGATCTCGGGGCACCCGTGGCCCATCTCGAGGCGTTACGCCGATGGGATCTCGACACCGTGATGTTCCCGCTGTACCCACGTGTCTACGCCGACCCGGTGTACCGCGACAACGTGCTGGCGCTGCTCGCCGAGTGCGCGGCGCGAGACGTTGGCGTCATGGTGATCAAAGCCGCGGCCAAGCAGCCCTGGGGCGAGCAGAAGCCGACGCACGGAACGTGGTACGAACCACAGACAACTCCCGAGGGAATTCGCCACGGCATTCGGTTTGCGCTCTCACACCCGGGCGTCCACGCCTTCTGCAGCCCCGGCGATCTGTCGCTGCTGCCGCTCGTGCTCGATGCCGCCGAGGGGTTCGTTCCATACACCGACACCGAACGCGCCGAGGCCGTTTCTACCGCGCTTGCCGACAACGACCTGCCGATCTTCCCGCTCGCCGAAAACGCTCAGCACTAAGCCCGCGTTGCTGAGCCGTCGCTCGTCGCGATACGCCCTACGCGCCGAGGCGTTCGGCCAAACGCTCAGCCACCATCACTGCAGGAAGATGAGTGTTGCCGCGCGGCAGGTCGGGAAACACGCTGGCGTCGCACACGCGTAGCCCTTGGTGATGATGCACCGCACAATCGACATCGACCACCGCAAGGTCGTCGCTGGATGCACCCATGCGGCAGCTCGAGCTGGCATGAACATAGTCGGCAACGTGTTGCATCATCCACTGATCGAACGCTGCATCGTCGTGAGGTAACGCTTCGAGACGAGTGCCGATGTTGTCGATGTACACCGCCGATGAGATGCGCCGGAAGGGCTCGGTGTCGACAAGTGCGGCCATGTGCCGCACGGCTTCGCGAAGACGCACCCGATCGCGTTCGTCGGCAAGCATGTTGAACCGAACCACCGGATCATCTGATGGGTCATCGCTGCGCAACGACACCGATCCCTCGGAATAGACCGACATGATCGCTGCCATCAACACGGCGAAGCCCGCCACCTCGGGAGCGGCACCCAGATGGTTCACCGGAAGCAACTGCAGATCGGCGACGCCGTCGGATGAAGACCAACGCAGCAACGTAGCGAGCGCAAGATCGCTAGACGATGCGCGGGACTGCTCGCGAAGCTGCAACGTGACGCTGGCCGACGCATGGTCTTTGAGCCCGCGACCGATGCCCTCGAGTTGCACGCCACTTCGCAGCAGCACAGCAGGCGAATGAATGGCTCCTGCGCACACAATGACCTCGCCAGCGTCGATCTCTTCGCCATCGGCTAGGCGAACACCAACCGCACGGGAGCCCTCGAGCAACACACGATCTACTAACGCATTGCCGCGAATGCTGAGGTTTGCACGATCACGCGCTGCCTCGAGATACGCATCGTTGGTAGAGACCCGGCGACCATTCATCCGCGTGAGCCACGCTGGTCCCACGCCCAGCGCCCCGGGCTGCAGATAGTCGTCGCAGACACTGTGACCAAGCAACTGCGCGGCCTCGACTAACGCGGTATCGACACTTCCCCACTCGGCCCGAGATGGCTGGCTGAGCATCGCTGTGAGTCGGCCAAACACCGGCGCCACATCGGACCACGACCAACCTTCGCAACCCAGATCGCGCTGCCACCGGTCGTAATCGTCGGGCACGCCCCACATGCCGATCATCGCGTTCACTGCCGACGACCCACCGATGCCCCTGCCGCGCCGATACACGCTCTCAGGCCCAGCTTCAGTTCGCTGCGCGACAAGGTTCGGATACGTGCGACCGGGCTCGGCGACGGCGTCGAGAAAGGAGTTACCGGCGATAGACGCTGGCGTCTGTGCACTGCGGTGATCGGAGCCAGCCTCAAGCAACAGCACCTGATGGGTGGCGGACTGAGACAGCCGCGAGGCCAACACAGCGCCGGCCGAACCCGCACCAATGATCACCGTGTCGTAGCGCACCGACTATGCCGGATCCGGTGTTGTGTGCGCCTCGCTCCAGCGGCGATACACGTCGGCAAACATCTGCTGCGTAGGCAACATCAGCAACGATGCTCCACCATCGACGCACAACGTTTGGCCGGTAATGAAGTTGCCCGACGGGCCGCACAAAAACAGCGCTGCCTTAGCAACATCGTCGCTGGTTCCCATTCGACCCAGCGGCGTGACCTCGCGCAGTGCCTGAATGGCTGACTCAATTTTGAAGACTCGTTTGGTCATCGGCGTTTCGATGAGCGACGCGGCAACCGTGTTGAACCGAACCTGCTTGGCTCCGTATTCAACCGCGGCGATCTTCGAGGCGTATTCAACACCGGCCTTCGCGCTGGCGTAGGCGGCAAGGCCGTTCGATGGGTTGTGGGCTGTGAGCGAGCTGATCGACAAAAATGCTCCGCCACCCGAGGCCGCCATTGCATTGCCGAAATGGCGCATGCAATACATCGCCCCGCTGAGCTGAACGGCCAACATCGCGTCGAGCTTGGCCGGCGTGAGATCAGCCAGCGGCGTGCTTTGCTCGTAGCCCGCGCAGTTCACAGCGATATCGATCTTGCCGAATCTCTGTGTGGCCAATTGCTGCAGTGACTGCACCTGTTCGTCGTCGGTGATATCGCAATCGACGCCGAGTCCGCCAACCGACGCCGCAACCTCGTTGACGAGATCTACGCGACGCCCGGCTACTACAACCGTCGCACCCTCGGATGCGAACAGCCGGGTGATCGACTCACCGAACCCACTGTGACCGCCAACGACAACAGCCACGTGACCATCGAGAATCCCCATGCCCGTAATCTAGGGCTGCCGAGCAGTCTCTCTTGGCAACCCAGCAAGGTGAGCGTGATCGTTGTAACGAACGAGCCGCCATCGACCTGGCTTCACGAGCTGCATCTCGGTGATCGAAGTGTTCAACGTGTTGATCTCAAACACGCCCAACTGAGCGGTGCGCAGCGCTTGGCGTAGGGCCGCATCGATCACGCCGCCGTGGCACGCAACAACAATGGTCTTACCCTCGTTGGCGCGCAGGGTTTGCGATATTGCCTCGCCAACGCGTAACTGAAACGCCGCCAATGTCTCTCCGCCCGGAAAGCCCACGCTGAACGGGTCAGTCTCGTGATCGTGCCGTCCGTAGCGCGCTACGTATTCGTCGAAGGTCATGCCGTCGCACACCTCGCCGGGATCGTGTTCGCCAAAGCCCTCGACGATATCGATGTCGATATTGCCAAACGCCGGAGCGATGATCTCGGCAGTTTCGCGAGCCCTCGGGAACTGACTGCTGACCAGCACATCGGCCGAAATCTCAGCCGTGGCGGCAAGTCGGTCGCGTAGGCGTTCGGATTGCTCACGGCCCAGCGGCGACAGCCCCGAACACGTTCGAAAGCCCCCGATGCGGCGAGCGACAGTTGTGTTCGATTCACCGTGGCGAATCATGATGAGGCGGGTCACAGGCTCAACAGAATACGCATGTTGCGGTCCGGCCAGGCAGTCCGGCGGTCCCGGCGCCTGACTTTTCGTTCAATCCCGACGACCCGAACCGGCGTTACACCTAAGGTCACGTTGCAACATACTGCTGCGCCCGAAGGAGGCCCACCTTGCCAAGCCCTTCGACTTCTCGTCCCGTTGGTCGCCACGACCGCGAGACATTCTTCGATCGTTTCGAAGCCCTCACGTTCGACGACGTTGTCATCGTGCCCGGCTATAGCGAGGTGCTGCCCGACTCGGTCGACACCTCTGCCGTATTCGCCCGCGATATCAATCTGGCCGTGCCGCTCGTGTCTGCGGCAATGGACAAAGTCACCGAGGCTCCAATGGCCGTTGCCATGGCACGCGAGGGCGGCATCGGTGTCATCCACCGCAACCTCTCCATCGACGACCAAGCGGCCGAAGTGCAAAAGGTGAAGCGCAGCCAAAGCGGCATGATCACCGATCCGGTCACGCTTACGCCCACCGCAACACTGCACGAAGCCGAAGCGCTGATGAACCGTTTCAAGTTCAGCGGCGTGCCCATTACCGATCACGATGGCCGCCTTGTCGGCATTCTCACCAACCGCGACATCAGATTCTGCAGAGGCTCCGATCTCGATCGGCCGGTCGCCGATTTCATGACCAGCGAGCGACTCATCACCGCCGCCGTCGGCACCACGCTCGAAGACGCCCGGGCCACGCTGCAGAAGTACCGCATCGAGAAGCTGCCATTGGTCGACGACGAAGGATTCTTGCGTGGCCTTATCACGGTCAAAGACATCCTCAAGCGCCAAGAGTTCCCGAACGGCACACGCGACTCACGGGGTCGCCTCGCATGCGCAGCAGCCGTTGGTGTCGGGCCCGATGTCGAAGATCGCGCCGAAGCACTCGCCGCTATGGGCGTCGATGCATTCGTCATCGACACCGCACACGGGCACTCGGCGGGAGTCATCAAGACCATCGAACGCCTTCACGCTGGATGGCCATCGATTGCCATCGTGGCCGGCAATGTGGTCACCGAAGAAGGCGTCGAAGCACTTGTGGCCGCAGGTGCCGACGCCGTGAAAGTCGGCGTGGGGGCCGGTTCTATCTGCACCACGCGTGTGGTCTCAGGTGCCGGCATGCCGCAGCTTTCGGCTATCTACTTCACCTGCATCGCCGCTCGCCGTTTGGGCATTCCGGTCATCGCCGACGGAGGTATCACCTACAGCGGCGATGTCGTCAAGGCCATCGCCGCTGGTGCCGAAACCATCATGCTCGGCTCGTTGCTCGCCGGCACCGAAGAGGCTCCAGGCGAACTCGAACTGTTCGAGGGTCGGCGCTACAAGAGCTATCGCGGCATGGGTTCGCTGGGCGCGATGTCGGGCCACGGCGCCGACCGCTACGCCAGCGGCCAAGCGCCCAGCGGCACCCGCAAACTTGTGCCCGAGGGCATCGAGGGTCGGGTGCCATTTGCTGGCGGACTCGGCGATGTCACCTACCAACTCGTCGGCGGCCTCCGCAGTGGCATGGGCTATGCAGGGGCTGGCACGTTGCAAGCACTACGCGACACCGCTCGGTTCATGAAGGTCACCACGGCCGGACGCGAAGAGTCGCATCCGCACGACGTGACCATCACCAAAGAGGCGCCGAACTACCAGCGCAGCTAGCGCCCGCCCGCAACATCGCCACTGCCTTCACCATCCCCGAGTCCCCCAGGTTCCCCCCGGTTTCTCGGTTTGGTGAAGACAGTTGGTCGAGGGTCGACCAATAGTCTTCAACAAACGTGGGAGGACGACAAACGTTGGAGGTCGAAAACCGTGGGAGGACGAAAAACGTAGGAGGGCGACCCTGACCCCGAGAGACTTAGGCGAGCTTTTCGACGAAGGCTTCGAGCTGACGCAAGTTGCGACACTCGTAGACGCCGTCGGTGTGGGTTCCGTAGTCGCCCACGATTGAGTCGCCGGTGTTCCAGTAACTGCGCGGCTCCGGGTTCAGCCAATAGACATGGCGGGCCTTCTGGCGGATGTTCTTCACGACCCATGCCTGACTGGCGTGATAGTTGTTGCGAGCATCGCCGAGCAACAACACCGTTGTCTTGGGGCCAACGTCTTTGCCGTACTTGTCCCAGAACACTTCGAACGCATGGCCGTAGTCGCTATGGCCATCGACCCACACCACATCGGCCTCGGTGTTCACCCGATGAATTGCTTCGCTGATGTCTTCGACACCCTTGAAGTATTCGGTGACCTCGTCGAGTCCGTCGATAAACACAAACGAGCGGACCTTGCTGAACTGCCCCTGGATTGCATAGACCAGCATCAGCGTGAAGCGAGCAAACGCCGCAACCGAACCGCTGATATCGGCGATGACCATGAGTTCGGGTTTGGCCGGACGTGGGTACTTGAACTTGGGATCGGCCGGAACGCCGCCGTATGACAACGAGTGGCGAACAGTGTTGCGGAAGTCGAGCGGACCCTTGCGGCCATGGCGACGCTTACGCGCCAGCCGAGCAGCCAACTTGCGGGTGAGCGGATAGAGCGACTTCTTCAGGTTCTGCATTTCGTCGCGTGACGCATGCATGAACTCGACATCTTCGGGCAACGGCTTGCGAAGGGTCTTGGCCATTGCCTCGGCCCCACGATCGGCAACGAGACGACGACGGATTTCGGCTTCGATCTCTTTTTTGAACTGATCGATGCGGCTGTCGTATTCGTCTTTCTCGAGACGCTCTTCAAGCGGTGTGAGTTCGCCGCCAACTTCTTGACGACTCGCCTCCATCAGCTTTTCGAGCATGCCTTCGAGATCGAGGTTACGAAGCGTGCGATACAGGTAATAGGTGCCACCCACTGGGCGGCCAGGCTCCATGCCAGCAAAACGCTGCACCGACTGCTTGGCCAAGGCACGCATCATGCCCTGATCACCCTTCATCAACGCCTTCATCAGGAGATTCATCATCTCTTCGGGCGTCAACGCCTCCATACCGCCACCACCAGCGCCCTTGCCTTCGCCTTGGCCCTGCTGCTGCTCTTGCATCTCGCGCCACATCTCGTCGAGTTCGCTCTCGTCGCCATCGACGAGTTTGTACTCGGGTCCACGCAGGCTGAAGTACACCTCGAACACGGTTTCGAACGCGCGCCAGTGGCTGTTGTTCTTCACCATCGTGGCGCCGAGCGCGTACTTAAACGCGTCTCGGTCCTCGATCGGGATGTGCTGGATGGCCTCCATCGCGTCGAGGTTCTCGGTCAGCGAAACAGGTATGCCCGCATTACGAAGCTCTACAACGAAGCCGGCGAGAAGATCAATCATGAGATGAGGCCTTGTACGCGCCGACTACTTTTTGGCTTCGACGGACAACTCTTTGGCGGCCTTGGCAATGTCGGTCTGGTACTTGAGCAGAACGTGCAAGGTCTCTTTGGCCTGCTGCGCATCGATGTTTTGCACACCGAGCAACACCAGCGTGCGCGCCCAGTCGATGGTTTCGCTGACGCTTGGCGCCTTCTTGAGATCGAGTTGACGCAGGCTGCGCACAATGCGCGCAATCTGATCGGCCATGTTCTCGGTGACGTCAGGAACGCGGGTCATCACGATCTGCTTCTCACGCTCGAGCTCTGGGTAGTCGACATGCAAGAACAAGCAGCGACGCTTGAGTGCCTCGGACAGTTCACGAGTGTTGTTCGACGTGAGGAACACCAGCGGAATCTGCTTGGCGGTGATGGTTCCCAACTCAGGGATACTCACCTGATACTCGGAAAGGATTTCGAGCAACAACGCCTCGGTCTCAACCTCGACACGGTCGACTTCGTCGATGAGCAACACCACTGGATCTTCGGCGGTGATGGCCTCAAGCAACGGGCGGGTCAACAAGAACTCGTCGGAGAAGATGTCGTCGTGGACATCGCTCCACGAGTCGCTGCTCTTGTCGGCCTGAATACGCAGCAGCTGCTTTTTGTAGTTCCACTCGTAGAGGGCCTTCGACTCGTCGAGGCCTTCGTAGCACTGCAAACGGATCAAGCGAGCGCCAAGCATCTCGGCGACGCTCTTGGCCAACTGGGTCTTACCGGTGCCTGCTGGGCCCTCTACGAGAACTGGTTTGCCGAGACGATCTGCCAGGAATACGACACCGGCGATCCCTTCGTCAGCAAGGTAATTCTCGGCGCGAAGCCCTTCGCGTACCGACTGAACAGATTCAAAGCGTGTTCCCATACGGATCGCACCCTAACCGCACGGTTCGTCGGCGCCTCAATCGAGTTACACCTTCGTTACTAAAGCCGTACTATGCGCAGGTGATCAACGACGCGCTCGGGGGACGAGGTATGTTGCGATCCAACGTCGTCGTCACGTTGGGCACAGCACTGTCCCGGCTGACCGGGTTGATTCGCATTGTCGTTTTCAGCATCATCATCGGACAAACCGCATTGGCCGACGCATACGACGGCGCCAACAACAGCCCCAACGCGATCTACGAGCTCTTGCTTGGCGGCATTCTGTCGGCGAGCCTGGTGCCGCTGTTCACCAAGCACGCCGAACAAGAAGATGACGAGGCCACCACCGCCGTGGTGACCGTTGCCGTGTTGGCACTCACCGCAATCACCGCAGTCGCATTCGTCGCTGCGCCGTGGATCTTTCACCTGTTTTCGTTCAATCCCCCGAGCACCATCAACGCCACGCAGTACCGCGACGTCGGCTCGTCGCTCGCTCGCATCTTTTTGATCCAGATCTTCTTCTACGGCTTGTCGGCACTTGGCGCTGCGTTACTCAATGCTCGCCGACGCTTCTTTGCAGCAGCGTGGTCGCCAGTGCTCTCGAACCTGGTCATCATCGTGAGCCTGTTGCTCATTCCCGGCGTGGTCGGCCACAAAGACATCGAACTCGGCGAAGTGTTGTCGAACACAGGCCTACGGCTGATGCTCGGCTTCGGCGCTACCACCGGCATCGCGGTAATGGCAATCGCCTTGCTGCCAGCGCTGAAAAACGCGCATGTGCCACTGCGGTTCAACGCCAACTTCCGCCATCCGGCGGTGCGCAAACTCGTGCAGCTTTCGGGATGGACTCTTGGCTACGCGATTGCCAACCAGGTCTCCATCGTGGTCGTGAAGAACCTCGCACTCGGTTCGGGCGAAGGCCAACAAGCGGCGTACACCGCAGCCTTCACCTTCTTCGTGCTCCCCCACGGCTTGTTGGCAGTGTCGATCGCAACCACCTTCGTTCCCGAGCTCTCTCGCTTCGTGACCCGCGGCGACAAAGCAGCGTTCATCGATCGCACGTCGCTCGGCATCCGCATGGTGGCCCTGCTCACCTTGCCTGCCGGTATCGGCTTATTCGTCCTGCGTCGCTCGATCATCGGCGGCATCCTGCAACACGGCCGCCTCAATGCGCTGCAGGCGCTCAACACCAGTCGGGCGCTCGGCGGATTCGCGGTAGGCCTCGTGGGCTTCAGCGTGTACCTCTTTGTGCTGCGCGGCTTCTATGCCCATCAAGACGCGCGCACGCCGTTCATCATCAACCTCGGCGAAAACGCGCTCAACATCGTGCTCGCTTGGATACTCGTCGGGCGCTACGGAGTGCTCGGCCTCGGACTGTCGTTCGGCATTGCTTACTTGGCCAGCGCTGTCATTGCGCTCTTGGTGCTGAGCTACAAAGTGCCTGGATTTGAACTGCGCCCCATTTACGAAAGCATGGGACGCATGTTGTTGGCCTCAGCGATCATGGGCGAGGTCGTGTGGTTGTTCGCTCGCCACGTGGGTGCCAATGCGGGCGATGGGGCGATACCGCGCGCGCTGCTGGGCACCATCATTGGCGCTGGCGCGTATGTGGCCGTGCTGGCCATGTTGAGGGCGCCCGAACTCACGCTGATCAGCGACCGGTTGCTCCGCCGCCGCAGCGAGGTCTGAGCGACCCCCAGTCGGCGGCCGACGAACTGCGCTCGCAGCTCAGCTCAAGTCAGCGAGGCAACAGCACCAGATCGTCGCGATGAATCACTTCGTGAGCAATCTGCGGGGCGAGATCGCGGGTGCTGCGCCCAGCGTTCACACGAACCACGGCCGATGAGACCGCAGCCATGCCGCGGGCGAACACAATGCCTTCGGCATCACGCACTTCGATCGTGGAACCCTCTTCGAAATCACCAGCTACCGCAGTGACTCCTGCCGGCAACAACGAAGTGCCTCGCTCGACCAACGCTCGCGCTGCCCCGGCATCGACCGTGACCGAGCCGTCGACCTGACTAGCGAAACCAATCCAGAGCTTGCGTGCTGGCAAGCGTCGATCGCTGGGCTCAAAGGTGGTGCCCACAGAGTGGCCCGCAACAGCATCGACCAACACATTTGGGCGCAACGCTTCGGCGATGACCGCGCGCACACCCGACCAACTCGCCAGACGCGCCGCACCCAGCTTTGACGCCATGCCACCGCTGCCACGATTGGTGCCTGTCGACCCAGCGGATACCGAGAGCAATGGATCATCGGCAGCCACGTTGCTGATCAGCGTGGCGTCGGGATTCGTGCGCGGATCGGCGGTGTACAAGCCGGGCATGTCGGTGAGCAACACCAGCACATCGGCGCTCACGTTGTGAGCGACAAGCGCCGCGATGCGATCGTTGTCGCCGTAACGAATTTCGTCGCTGGCAACGGTGTCGTTTTCGTTCACGATAGGAACGCAACCGAGTTCGAGCAAACGAACAAGCGTGTCTCGGGCGTGCAGATACTGATGACGGTTGGCAAAGTCGTGTGGCACCAACAGCACTTGTGCGGCAACGAGACCATGACGAGCGAACTGCTGGTTGTACTCCTGCATCAGCCGTGGCTGGCCAGCAGCAGCAAGGGCCTGCAACGACAACACATCGGTTGGTCGTGCCTCGAGACTCAATGCCGCCACACCTGCTGCAATTGCGCCCGAACTCACCAAAATGACTTCGTGGCCCTGCTGTCGAAGCGCTGCCAACTGATCGCACAGCGACGCAATCACGTGCACCTGGATCACACCAGAGGCATCGGTAAGCGACGATGTTCCGACTTTGGCTACGACCCGCATTTACAGATCAGGCTCGTACTCGAAGCTGAACTCACCGATCCACACGACGTCTCCATCCTGAGCGCCGGCACGGCTCAGCAGGCGATCGACGCCAAGCTTCTTCAGCCGCTCGTCGATCCAGTTCAGTGCCTCTGGCGTGGTGACGTCGTTCAACGCTACGACGCGCTCAACATTGCGGCCGCGAACACGGAACTGGTTCTCGTCGATGCGCTCGACAACTGCACCATCGACCTCAGGACGAATGATGACAATGCCTTCTTGGTCGGGCTGTTCGTGACGAACCTTCGAGACCAACTCGGCCAGATTGCCCACGAGCACCCGCAGGCCCTCGGTGGTGATGGCGCTAATACGTAGGCCATCCCACTCGGTCTCGAAGCCGACATCGTTCTTGGTACCAACGACAAGACGAGGACGCTCGAGCAGTTCGGGTTCGTAGTTGCCAAGCTCGCCCAACAAGATGCGCTCTTGCTCGGCCGGCGACACGCCATCGGCCGATTCGAGATCGACCAACACGCACAATACGCGGGCACGCTCGATGTGGCGCAGAAACTGATGGCCGAGGCCACGTCCTTCGCTGGCACCTTCGATGAGGCCGGGAATGTCGGCCACAATGAACTCGGTATCGCTGTCGACGCTGACAACACCGAGGTGCGGTTCGAGCGTGGTAAACGGATACGCCGCGATCTTCGGCTTGGCAGCGCTGATGCTGCTGATGAGCGTGCTCTTGCCAGCGTTCGGGAAACCCACCAACGCAACATCGGCCATCAGCTTGAGGTCGAGCTTGAGCCACTGATCGACGCCGTGCTCGCCCTGCTCGGCGTAGCTCGGGGCACGACGACGGTTGGACCAGAACTTGGCATTGCCACGACCGCCACGACCGCCCGCAGCAGCGAGCCAACGGTCGCCGTGATGCACGAGGTCGGCGAGCAGTTCGCCGGTGTACATGTCTCGAGCAATGGTGCCCTCGGGAACCATGACCTCGATACCTTCGCCGCGCTTACCGTGTTGGTCCTTGCCCTTGCCGTGCACGCCATCCTTGGCGCGACGGTGGGGATGATCACGGAACGCAAGCAGTGATGCAACGTTGCGAGTGGCTACGAGCCACACATCGCCGCCCTTGCCTCCATCGCCACCGTTCGGTCCACCCATGGCCTCTGGACCTTCGCGACGGAACGACACACAGCCAGCACCACCATCGCCTCCGCGGACATTTAGTTGGGCTTCGTCGACAAATCCACTCATAGGGCAAATGCAGGCTATCTGTCAGCAGTAGTCGGTGGTCGCTGATTGCACCGCGTATCCTGCGAGACATGGACGAATCGGTGCAAGAACGAGCACAGCGCTGGGCCGCCACGATGTCTGGACATCAGGTCGCGGGCATCCAATTGGCCCACCGGGACTCGTGGGCCGGGCCGGGCAGCACCGAACTCGTCGATCGCCGCAGCAGCGAAGAATCCCAAGATGCCTCGATGGCACGCCTCGCCACCCGAGCCAGCGGCGCAGGCGACCGGTTCATCGACGAAGCGGCCGACACATACCGCACCTGCTTCGAACGCGACCGCGACCGCATTCTGCACGCTTCGTCGTTTCGCCGCCTTGCCGGCAAGACGCAAGTGTTCGTCTTTCCCGACGATCACCAGCGCACACGCCTGACCCACGCGCTCGAGGTGGCCCAGGTGGCCGTGTCGATCTCGCGGGCCCTCGGCTTGAACGTGGCGCTCACTGAGGCCATCGCGCTTGGCCACGACTGCGGCCACGGCCCGGGTGGCCATGCCAGCGAAGACGCCCTCTCTCCCTATGTTCCCGGCGGCTACGACCATGCGCTGTGGGGCGCCGATGTCACCTTGACCTCGCTCAACTTGTGCTCCGAGACCCTCGACGGCATCCGTAACCATTCGTGGTCACGGCCAGCCCCGGCAACCCCCGAGGGCGAAGTGGTGTCATGGGCCGATCGCATTGCCTACGTGTGTCACGACTTCGAAGACGCCGTTGCCGCCGGAATCGTGGCACCCGACATGTTGCCGGCATTGGTTCGCGACCGCTGCGGTGCCACCCGCTCACGCCAGCTTGGTGCGTTCGTTCATGCAATGACCGACGCTGCGGCGCAAACCGGGCGCATCGGCATGGTCAACGACTACGCCGCAGCGCTCAGCGAATTTCGCCAATTCAACTACGAGCACGTGTACCTGCGGCCGGCCTCGCAAGCACAGGCAACGGCTGTCATCGCCCTGCTGCAGGCCCTGGTCGAGCACTACGCCGATCGGCCCAACCTGCTCGCCGATATCGACACCCAGCACCACATCGACCATCAACACAGCGCCGTGCCGGTTGCTGGCATTCAGGCGGGCAGCGCCGAAGCCCTGCACTCAGCAGTTCGCTACGTGAGTGGCATGACCGATCGCTTTGCCTGTCGCCAAGCGATGATGCTGCTGGGTTGGAGCGCCGATCGGCTACCGCACGGCGTGGGCATGGCCGAGTAGCAGCCCGTCATCGACCGAACTCGGCCCGAAAACGACTGAACCCGGCCGCAAGGGCCGGGTCAGAAAGAACTCAGTGAAGAACTGATTTACTCAGGGACAATCACGTTGATGACACGACGGCCACGGCGCTCGCCGAACTGCACGTTGCCAGCTTTGAGAGCGAACAAGGTGTCGTCCTTGCCGATGCCCACGTTGATGCCTGGGTGGAACCGAGTGCCGCGCTGGCGGATCAAGATGGTTCCGGCTGTGATGGACGATCCACCAAATGCCTTGACGCCGAGGCGCTGTGCATTGGAATCACGACCGTTGCGGGTAGACCCGCCACCTTTTGTCTTTGACATGGCTCAGCCCTTTGCGATTGATGTGATTTCGACGACGGTGTACTTTTGACGGTGCCCGTAGCGCTTGCGCTGGTTCGTGCGGCGCTTGTAGGTGAAACCGTCGATCTTGGGTCCCTTTGCGGTGCCGATGACTCGGCCCGTAACGGTGACACCTTTCAGCTCGGCAGGTGTAGCCAATACTGAGTCGCCGTCGACGAACAGAACAGGAGTGAAGGAGACGTCGGCGCCGTCTTCAGCCCCGAGTAGCTCGACCTGCAATTGCTGGCCTTCTGCGACACGTTCCTGCTTACCGCCGGTTGCGATTACTGCGTACATAACGGGTGAGATCCTATCGTCGTTGGGTGACTACACCAACGGGATGTTGGGGTCATTTCAAATGGCTGGCTGGCGCAAGCCTGTGATTACTGCAAAAGCGCCAAATCAACGAGCACGCCACGACCTTCGCAGTTCGGGCACTGGTCTGCGAAATTGGTGAGCAGACCTTCACCGATTCGTTTGCGGGTCATCTCGACAAGACCGAGGTCAGAGATGTCGAACACCTGCGTACGGGTCTTATCGCGGGCTAGAGCATCGCGGAAGGCTTCGAGCACTTTACGGCGGTTCTCGCGAATCTCCATGTCGATGAAGTCGATCACGATGATGCCGCCGATGTCGCGCAACCGGAGCTGACGAGCAATTTCGTCGGCAGCTTCGAGATTGTTGTGGAACACCGTGGCTTCAAGATTCGAGTTCGATGTGCCCACGTTCTTGCCCGTGTTCACGTCGATGACCGTGAGCGCCTCGGTGTGCTCGATGATCAATGAGCCGCCAGAGCGCAGCCACACCTTGCGGTCGAGGGCCTTGTGAAGCTGTTCGTGCAGGTGGAACCGTTCGTAGATGGGCAGGCCCTCTTGCGATGCGTCGAAGTACTCGACACGGTCGGCGAGCTCGGGGTTGAAGGCCGTGACGTAATCGCGTACGTCTTCGAATAAGCGCTGGTCGTCGATAATGACACCGCGATATTCGGCGTTGAACTCTTCGCGAATCACGCGTACTGCAAGCTCGGGTTCACGGTAGAGCAACGCCGGGCCTTGTGCCTTTTTGGCCTTGGCCTCAATGATGTTCCACTGATCGAGCAGACGGGTCATGTCGGCGCGAAGCTCGTGCTCGGATGCGTTCTCGGCGGCGGTGCGCACGATGAGACCATGCTCGGCGGGCTTCACCCGGTCGAGGATGTTGCGCAATCGCTTGCGCACATCGTCGGGCAAGCGCTTCGAGATGCCATAGGTCTTTGAGTTGGGAATAAGCACCACGAAGCGACCGGGCAACGACACTTCTTGAGTGAGGCGAGCGCCCTTAGCCCCAATGGGGTTCTTGGTGACCTGACACACAATGAGCTGCTTGGCCTTGAGGATGTTCTCGATGCGGGCGTCTTTGCCAGCCTCGACAATGTCTTCTTGGTCGTACTGCACATCGCCGCGGTACAACACGGCGTTCTTTGGCGTGCTGATGTCGACAAAGGCTGCTTCCATGCCTGGCAGCACGTTTTGCACCTTGCCGACGTAGATGTTGCCGTGAATCTGGCTGACGTCGTCGGCCGGCTGGCTCACGTAGTGCTCAACGAGGTTGCGGCCTTCGAGCACTGCAACTTGGGTGAGGTTGTCGCGTACCTGCACGCACATCAAATAACGTCCGACCGGACGGCCGTTGCGCTCGCGACCACGCCGCTTCTCAAGCAGATCGGCATCGAGCTGGGCGCTGCTCTGGCGCGAGCCACCCGATGAGACGTTGCCGGTTGCCGAGGCGACCTTGGCCTTGGGCGTGCGCCGACGCTTCTTCTTGGCCCCGGCGCTTGGTGTGGCGCCTTCGATGGCAGCCTCGGGAGCGGCGGATGCCGGGCGCGGGGCCGGGCGGGTATCGCCAATCTGTGGTCGCCGAACGAGAGCAGACTCGGCGGCCTCGGCGCTGGGCTTGCCCTCGGATGCGCGCTCTGGCAATTCTGGGTCGGCGTCGGAGTCGGCGGCTACGACAGCAGTGCGTGGCTGACGTGGCTGCTGCGGTGCACGAGGCTGGCCGCCGGGCTGTTGGCCGGCCGGCTTTTGTCGCGGTGGGTTCTGCTGACGTTGAACCTTGGGCGCGCCAGGAGCGGGCGCCTCTGACGTGTCGGAGTCGGAGTCGGAATCACCGGCTTCGCCATCGGCATCGTTGTCGACATCGTTCTCGTCGTCGAAGTCGTCGTCATCATCGCCATCGGAATCGTCGGCGTCGCCCGAAGAACCTTGACCGCCGCCCGACTTTGAGCGACCACGGCCGCCACGCGAGCCGCGACGACGTTTGCGAACTGGTCGCACCGTGGGCTCTTGGCCTGTTTCGTCGACAACTGAGCCTTCTGAAACATCTTCTGCGCTTGAATCGGGCGCTTCTGCGGCCGTTTCAGCTGATTTCTGTACCGGTTCGTCGAGATTCTCGACCCGTATGTCGTCCATGGACGTATTCCCTCCGTGTGCGCTCACCATCCCGGTGAGCGTTCCGCAACGGCTGCCCAAGGTGGGAATCGTCCCAACCGGCGCCGTCGCTTTCGACCTCATTGACGGGCAATATTCACCCGGATTGCTTGTTGTTGTCCGCTGCGCCGAACGCAGAGCAGACGACGTGTGTTGCGGGCAACACTACGTCTTGGAGCGACGTTGGTCGCGGCAAGACGATATTGCTGGAGAACGGTATCGACATTTCGAACAAGTCGTACACGTGAACACTGTCTAAACGTGCGGTACAAGCAGCTATTGCGCTACCGCATTCGGCGCATGTGCACGCTCTGCACCAGCCCGAACATCACAAAATAGGCCACCATGCCCGAACCTCCATACGAGATAAAGGGCATCGGCAGTCCCGTAATCGGCACCAGTCCAAGGGTCATTGCAATGTTCTGGAAGATCTGCCAGAGCAGCATCGAGAACACGCCAGCGCAAATGTAGGTACCCAAAATGTCGCGGGATAGATGCGCAATTCTCCATATTCGAAACAGGGCTACGGCAAACAACCCAATGAGCACCGAGCAGCCAATCAAACCGAATTGTTCGGCGATGGCGCTAAACGGGAAGTCGGCCCATTGCACCGGGATGTCGCTCTTGGCGTTGGTGATGGGTCCGAGCAACCAACCCTTGCCAGTGATTCCGCCGGTGGCCGTGGCCCGCAATGCGTTGCGACCCTGAAAAATGTATGGCTGCAGGGCATCGTCTAAGGAGTTGGGGCTCATCCATGCCCGGATTCGAATCGTCTGATAGCCGCTCACGAACCGCGTAACGAATGCAGCCGCAAGCGTGCTGATTGCGAGGACCGTGATCATCGCGATGTACTTGGCACGGGCTCCAGCTACGAGCAGAAGTCCCATCATCAACACCACGAATACCGACGCCGACCCGAGGTCTGGCTGCAAGATGATGAGCACCACCGGGATGCCGCCGAGCCAGAGCCCGCCCACGAATCGTTCGTATGACACCGAATCGCTGTTGTCTTCGCTGAGAAACGCTGCGAGCGCCAGCAACACTGCCACCTTTGCCAGTTCGCTGGGCTGAATGTTGATCGGCCCCACGCTGAAGCTGAGCTGAGCGCCGTTGCTCACCTTGGCCAACACGAAGATCAAACCCAAGCTGACCAGGCTTGCCACGTAAAAGGCGCGTGCCCGCTCGCGGAGCCATGAGTAGTCGAGCGACATGATGAGCAGCATCACGCCGATCGAAATGATGACGAACACCACTTGGCGCGTCGCGAAGAGATACGGATTCGAGACCTTCGTACGCGAAGCCGAATACACCGTGAGGCATCCGATGACTGTGAGCGCCGCTTGGGCGACCAGCAGCACCCAGTCGACGTTGCGACTCGGGTCTCCAGGACTTGAGCGCACATTGCCGAGGCCCGAGTCAGGCCGGCGATTCAGCACCGAAAACGCCATTAGTCGCGCACCGGATCGATGGGATTCTGCAAGCAGGCCGTTGAGCGCAACTCAGCAGGCAGCGCTGGTAGCGCCGAGGTGACATCGAGCGGATCAGAAGGCACCACTGGGTCCAGCTTGATGGCACCGGCCAATGCCTCGAACACACACTTCACCACGGGGGCCGCGGCCTTACTGCCGAAGCCAGCCTTTTCGAGGTAGGCCACCACGGTGTACGGCTTGAACGGATTGGTGCTGAAGCCAGCAAAAGCCGACGAGTCGTTCCAAGGCTTGCTCGCAAAGCCTTGTGCTGTACCGGTCTTACCCACGATGGTGAGCTTGCTATAGGGATAGTTCTTGAAGAGCGTCTCGCCAGTGGTTGCATGGTAGAAGGTGGATGGATAACGCACGCCTTTGCCCGTGATCACGCGTTTCAGACCGGCCACGATGGGATCATTCACGGCAGGTGGCAGATCGATCTGTTCGACAAGGTCGGCCTTGTCGTAGGCAGTGATCAACACACCCTGGGTGAGATCGACCAGACCGGGCGACACCTCGGCGACACCACCTTGATAGATAGCGCGAACAATGTGTGGCGTATTCAAGAATCCGCCATTGGCCAAGGTGGCGTACGCGTTGGCGAGTTGTAGCGGCGAAGCGGCCAAGAGGCCCTGGCCAATAGAGGTCTGCACGTTGTCGCCAACGAGCAGACGAGGCACCTCGCCTTTGGCGAGTTTGCCTGACTCGACCAAACGCTTCTTCAGCTCTGTGTCGGGGACACGACCATCGAACTCAAAGGGCAACTCAATGCCCGAGTCTCTGCCGAAACCGAACTTCTTCACCTGGTCTTGCAGCAGGCTGCGACCGGCCTTGAACGTGAGCTCGCCGAGTCGGTAGAAGAACGCGTCGCTCGAGATGGCCAACGCTGACTCGACGCTGACCGGCCCGTACGAACTGGGCCGACCAGTATTGGCGTTGGTGGCGTTGAAGTACTCGCAGCGAACTCCCGTGTTGCAGACGCTGCGGTCGATGCTCTCGAGCTTGTAGCTGCCCTTGTCGGTGTACAACTCGTCGGGGGCGACAACGCCAGACATCATGCCCGCATAGGCAACAAAGGGCTTGAATGTGGAGCCCAAGTTGTATTGGCCCTGAATTGCCCGATTCACGAGAATCGATTTCTCAGGGTGGGCCTGATCGTTGGGAAACAGTTCTTTGAACTTCGCGCCGCTAATGCCAGCGTTGAACCAACGATTGTCGAAGGTTGGATAACTCGCCATTGCAATCACTTGGCCAGACTCGTGGTCCATCACCACCACAGAACCGGCCGGCGAGGGGTACGGAAGGTATTCGACGCCCGTAGCAGGGTCGACAACAAACGCTTCGCCGGTGAACTTTGGATTGCCCAACTTGTCGAGCGGGTTGCGCGCCATGCGAGCCGTGTCGGTGGTTTCGCGACGCAAACGAAGCTCGGTTTGCAGCGCTTGCTCGGCGTACTGCTGCACTCTCAGATCGATCGTGAGCTGAATGTCCTTACCCGCAACGGGCTCGACCCGACTGAGCTCACGCACCACATGGTTGGTGCTATCGACCTCGTAGATCACCTTGCCCCACGAGCCGTGCAACGTGGTCTCCATGCTTTTTTCAACACCGAACTGGCCAATGGATTCGTTGTTGAGATATCCGAGTTGTTTGTACTCTTTCGCCTGCGTATCCAGGATGAGACCGAGATAACCAATCACGTGGCTCGCCAGCGGAGCGAACGGATACACCCGGCTCCAGTCTTCGTCGCCGCGTACCCCCGGGTAATCCTCACTGCGACTCTCGATTTGCAGCACCAGGTCTTCGGGAACGTTTTCACGTAACGGCAGCGGCAAGAAGTTGCTGTAACGGCCGCTCTTGTAGCGCAGCTCCATCTCTTGCACCGACACGCCGAGCAAGCCAGACAAGCGCAGAAACAGTTCGTTGCGATTGGCGCTCTTGCGGATGATCGAACGGTCGACCGTGACGGTGAGCACCCGCCGGTTGTCGGCGATGATTCGGCCCACCGAATCGAAGATGCGACCTCGCTCGGGCACAAGCAACTGGGTGCGGGTCTTGCTCACTGACACCTGCTGCTGAAAGGCGTCGCGCTGCACCGTTTGCAAGAACCACAGCCGAGCTCCGATAGCACTGAGCAACACCACCGCAACGAGGGCTAGCGCCCCAAGCCGGGCCGCGCGTTTGTCAACTGCCATGGCGACATTCTGGCCTGTGCGTGGTCGACGTAGGGCGCGCCATGGTCATGCGGCTGGCGCCTTCCAGGTCTTCTTTCGAATCGCTAACGACCAACGACCCAACGGCATGAATACGAACGACAGCATCGCGCTGCTGATCGCCACGACCGGCAGAATCGACGACAACCGTTCGCCGTGCCATCCCCCATCGCTCACGAATGTCTTCACCACGGGAACCGTGAACTCACCCACGGCGCTACCAAGACCCACAAACAGCATCGAGAGCCACCAATGGGGGTCGACCGCCACAACATTCACGAGGCCCGCCGTGTAGCCGGCCAACCCGTAGGCCAGGGCGTGCTGACCGAGCAATGAACCGGTGCCAAGGTCGAACATCAGCCCCACTACGAAGCCCATCCAGGCGCCGCGATCTGCGCCGCCGGCGATACCAGCCGACGCGCAAAAGGCAAGCACGATCTGCGGAGCCACACCCCAAAAACGGATGTCGCCGATAGCTACGCGCTGCAGCGCGATCAACATCAGCGCTACCGGAGCGACCCGAAAGATTGGGCGACGAAGAAGCGCTTCCACGTCAGCCTTGCGGGACTTCTGATGGTGGCCGGTACCGCACGACCTGCACGAAGTTCAACTGCGCCAGGTTCGCAGCAAGCCTGATCTCAAGCAACGGCCCAGCCGAGCCAGCTCGACGCACGATGTTGATGACCTCGCCAATGATGATGTCGGGTGGCGCCAAGCTCTTCGAGCCACCGGTGGTGGACACCACGGAGCCAACCCTGATGGCGCTTTCGGCCACGAACCTCATCGCTGGAAGACGGCCCTTGCCTCGCCCTTCGAAGGCGCCCGTGTCGTGCTGGTCGACGCGAACCGTTGTGGTGGTCACCCCAGAGGGCTTCGGCGAAGTAGTGGTCGTTGTTGTCGCTGGCACCGTGCTGGTCGTGGTCGTGGCCGCAAGACCGACCTGCGGCGAGCCGACGGCCGTCGTTGTGGTCGACGGGTTCAGCGTTGTTGGCGTGCTGAGCGAGGTAGACGTGCCCGCTGACGGCGACACCAGTTCTCCGCCCGCCGAGACCTTTGCCTCGATTGCATACTCGGAATCGTTGGCGAGCATCACCACGCTGCGGTTGTCGTAGACCGTCGTGATTTTGCCCACGAGGCCAGCGTTGTTCACCACGACCATGCCCACCAGAATGCCGTCGTTGCTGCCGCGGTCGATTTCGACTGTCTGGCTGAAGTTGCCCGGCGAAGCGCCCACCACGCGAGCCGTGACCGTTGGGTACTGCGCGGTGAGGCCGTTGAGCGTGAGCAGTTCTTGGTATTCAGACACGATGGCGCGCGCTGTGAGTTGATCGCCTCGCTGGCGAGCGATCTCGTCGTGCAGGCGTTCGTTCTCACGCTCGAGATCGTGATAGCTCGTGGCCCCATTCCATGCGTTGCGAAGGGGGGTCGAGATAACACGCCCCGCCGTTTCGAATGGCGAGAGCACGCTGGCGAACAACGAGCGGGCACCGTCGATGACGGGGTTACCGCGAAGGTCGATAGTGAGCAGCAGCACTGACGACAGCACCAACAACACAATGGCGCGGCGGCGACTGACCGAATAGATGGGCACAGTAGTGAGAACTGGTGACGACTAGTCGTCGCCACTCTGTGACAGCAAGCCGCGCATCGCGTCGATGTTCTCGAGCGCACGTCCGGAGCCGATAACAACGCTGTACAGCGGCTCTGCAGCGATATGAATGGGCATACCCGTTTCGTGTGACAAGCGCTGATCGAGACCAGCAAGCAAGGCGCCGCCACCAGTAATGGTGATGCCTTGCTGCATGATGTCGGCTGCCAACTCGGGGGGTGTTTTGTCGAGCGTGGTCTTCACGGCGTCAACAATGGCAGAAACCGGCTCGGCGATGGCTTCGCGCACCTGCTCGGTGGTGATCTCGAGCGTGCGTGGTAGGCCGCTGATGAGGTCGCGGCCACGAATGTCGGCGGTGAGCTCGATGTCGAGCGGCCACGCAGATCCCATATGGATCTTGATTTCCTCGGCGGTGCGCTCGCCAACGGCCAGCGAGAACTCCTTTTTGAGGTACTGCAAGATGGCGTCGTCGAGTTCGTCGCCAGCGACTCGAACCGACTGAGCGGTAACGATGCCACCGAGCGAAATCACTGCGACCTCGGTGGTGCCGCCACCAATGTCGACGATCATGTTGCCGCTGGGTTCATGCACCGGAAGGTCGGCGCCGATAGCGGCAGCCATTGGTTCTTCGATGATGTGCACGGGCTTGCGAGCACCAGCAAACTCGGCTGCATCTTGCACGGCGCGTTGCTCGACTCCGGTGATGCCCGAAGGAACGCAGATCACCATGCGCGGCTTGCTCCACTTGCTGGCATGCACCTTTTGAATGAAATAGCGCAGCATCTTTTCGCACACATCGAAGTCGGCGATGACGCCGTCTTTCAGTGGACGCACCACTTTGATATGGCCAGGAGTGCGGCCCATCATGCGCTTGGCTTCGAAGCCCACTGCGACTGGGCGACCATCGTTTACGTTGAGCGCCACGACTGACGGTTCGTTGAGCACGATGCCCTGCCCACGCGCATAAATCAGCGTGTTCGCGGTGCCCAAATCGATGGCAAGGTCACGGCCAAGGGCAAGCGGATTGTTACGTGCCATGGGAAAAACCTTCCGAAGCGGCGGCGCCGTTCCCGATCATCGTAGCGGACTCGCGGATTGTTACAGATTCGGGAAGAAAATGCCGATTTCGCGCTGTGCCGACTCGAGTGAATCGCTGCCGTGAACCAAGTTTTCGGTGAACAAGATGCCGAGGTCGCCACGAATGGTGCCCGGGGCCGCCTTGCGAGGGTTGGTGGCGCCAACAAGTGTGCGCACGACTTCCCATGTGTCTTCGGGACCCTCGATGACCATGGCAACTACTGGTCCGCGGGACATGAACTCAACGAGTTCGCCGTAGAAGCCCTTGCCCTGATGCTCTTCGTAGTGACGAGCGAGAATCTCGCTGTCGAGCTGACGAAGTTCCATCGCCGCGATAGTGAGGTTCTTGGCCTCGAAACGCGAGGTGATCTGGCCGATCAAACCGCGTTCGACGGCATCGGGCTTGAGGAGGACGAGAGTGCGATCAGACATGGAGCCAAAGGCTACGGCGCCGCAGCCAGTTCGCCTACCGCAGCAGCGACTCGGCAACGGCAATCGCCGCGCCGGCGGCCTAGGCGATGCGACGAGTGATCATGTACGGACGAGCCTCGCCCACCACGTACATCGAGCCCGACACCACGATTGCGTCGTCGACGGAAGCAATGTCGAGTGCACGCTGGCACGCTGCCGACACGGACGCAACTTCGTACACATCGTCGCAACCCACGCTGCGAGCGATCGCTGCCAACTCCTTCACCGCCAGACCACGCGGCGATGGAGCAGTGCAGCAGATGACCACGTCGTACTCTTCGGCGCGCAGCGCACCAAGCAGCTGCGCTGGATCGCGGCCGCGCAAGCAACCAACGATCAAGATGCGCCGACCCTCAGGGTGAAAGTCTTCGAAGAACACCTGCGCACAGGTGTCGGCGCCAGCAGGGTTGTGCGCCCCATCGACGATGACCAACGGAAGGTGATTGAGTACCTCGAATCGGCCAGGCATCTGCACGTTCGAAAAGGCCTCGACCACGAGCTCTTCAGGCACTGGCGAAGCAAAGAACGCCTCGACCGCCGCAAGCGCTACCGCTGCGTTGTCGCCTTGATGCTGGCCATGTAACGGCACGAACACATCGGAGTACACCGTGGTTTGAGTGCGCAGGTCGACGAGTCGACCGCCAACCGCAAGTTGGTTCTCGATGCAGTCGAACTGCTCGCCGCGCTCGAACACAACAGCGCCGCCCCCCGACCGGAAAATCTCGACGAGATCTGGGTCGGTCTCGCCGATGATGACCGCACTGTTGGGCTTGACAATGCCGGCTTTCTCGCGGGCAATATCGGCCTTGGTGGGGCCAGCAAACTCGGTGTGATCGAGCGCAACGTTGGTGACGACAGCGACCTGAGCGTCGACCACGTTGGTTGAGTCCCAGCGCCCGAGCAAGCCAACTTCGACCACGGCAACGTCGACGGCGATGTCACTGAACCAACGAAACGCGGCAGCGGTAGTGATCTCGAAATAGCTCGGTCGCACTCCCGCAAGCACCTCGAGATCGGCGACAGCGCCCACTTGGTCGCCGAACTCTTCGTCGCTGATTGGCTCGCAGTTGTAGGTCATGCGTTCGTTGATGCGCTCGAGATGGGGACTCGAGAAGGTACCCACCGTGAGACCGTGCGCCATCAGCAAGCGGGTGATCATCTGCGAGGTGGAACCCTTGCCATTGGTGCCGGTGATGTGAATGACCGGATACGTGGTCTGCGGGTCGCCCATCACCGACATGAGTCGCTCAATGGTGGCCAACGATGGCGAGTCGATCAGACCCGTCTTTTCGTACGTGGCGTGCGCGTCGAGGTATGCAAGAGCGTCGGCGTAGTTCATGTGATGACAACCCTATGGGTGCGAGGCGATGCCCGCAGGCCAGAAACGAAGAATCAGGAAGCGGCCCGGCGTGGGCGCGTGGTGCGAACGGGCTCGCGAGGAACCAACGTGGGATTCACCTTGTTCTTGACGGTGTCTTCGTCGATGGTGACCCGACCGATGTCGGTGCGGCCAGGAAGTTCGTACATCGTGTTAAGCAGAACCTCTTCGACGATGGACCGCAAGCCACGAGCACCAGTGCCACGCAGCAGTGCCTGATCGGCAATCGCGATGAGCGCCTCAGGGGTGAATTCGAGCTCGACATCTTCGAACTCAAAGACCTTGTGATACTGCTTGACCAGCGAGTTCTTGGGCTCGGTGAGGATCTTGACGAGTGCCTCGTGATCAAGACTGCGCACGGCACCAACCATCGGCAGACGGCCGATGAACTCGGGGATCATGCCAAACTTGAGCAGGTCTTCGGGCAGCACTTGGCCAAATAGTTGGCCGGCATCGCGGTCTTGCTTCGAGCGCACCGTGCTGTTGAAGCCCATGCCCTTGTGACCGATGCGTTGCTCGATGATCTGCTCGAGGCCCGAGAAAGCACCGCCGCAAATGAACAACACGTTGGTGGTGTCGATCTGAATGAACTCTTGGTGCGGATGCTTGCGCCCACCCTGAGGTGGCACCGACGCAACCGTGCCTTCGAGGATCTTCAGCAGTGCCTGCTGCACTCCCTCGCCGCTGACGTCGCGGGTGATCGATGGGTTCTCGCTCTTGCGCGCAATCTTGTCGATCTCATCGATGTAGATGATGCCCGTCTCGGCCTTCTTCACATCGAAGTCGGCGGCCTGAATGAGCTTGAGCAAAATGTTCTCAACGTCTTCGCCGACATAGCCAGCCTCCGTGAGCGCTGTTGCATCAGCAACTGCGAACGGCACATTGAGCATGCGCGCCAGGGTCTGCGCAAGGTGGGTCTTGCCGCACCCGGTGGGGCCGAGCAACAAGATGTTGCTCTTAGCGAGTTCGACTTCGTCGCGGCGACCAACGCCGAGCACCTGCTGGTGCTGGATGCGTCGGTAGTGGTTGTACACCGAGACCGACAAAATCTTCTTGGCGTCGTCTTGGCCAACGACGTATTCGTCGAGGAACGAACGAATCTCGCGGGGGGTCGGCAGGTCTTCGAAACGAAGCTCGCTGGACTCGGTGAGCTCTTCTTCGATGATCTCGTTGCAGAGGTCAATGCACTCGTCGCAGATGTACACGCCAGGGCCGGCGATGAGCTTCTTGACCTGCTTTTGGGACTTGCCACAAAAAGAACACTTCAGCAGTTCGCCGGTGTCACCAAACTTCGCCACTATTCCCCCTACCGGATCGGTTGGCGTGCGTTACCGAATTGGACCGGAGCGGTCGACAGCGGAACGAGATGTAATTACCTCATCGATAATGCCATACTCGACGGCCTGCGGCGCTTCAATCACATAGTCGCGGTCCGTATCGGCGTGAATTTTCTCGACGGTCTGGCCGGTGTGCTTGGCCAAGATTTCTTCGAGAAGGTCGCGCATGCGCAGAATCTCTTTGGCCGCCAACTCGAGGTCGGTGACTTGACCGTAGCCAACCTGGCCCCATGGCTGATGCAACAACACGCGGGCGTGTGGCAGTGCGAGCCGCTTGCCCTTGGTGCCAGCAGCAAGCAGCACTGCGGCGGCCGAAGCGGCCTGTCCGAGGCAGATGGTGGCGATGTCGTTCTTGATGAACTGCATCGTGTCGTAAATGGCAAACAGCGCCGTGATGTCGCCACCCGGGCTGTTGATGTAGATGCTGATGTCCTTGTCGGGGTTCTCACTCTCGAGGTGAATGAGTTGTGCGCAGACGAGGTTGGCAACCGTGTCATCAATGGCCGTGGGGATGAAGATGATGTTCTCGCGCAGCATGCGCGAGTACAGGTCTGAGTGACGCTCGCCGCGGCTTGTCGTCTCGATCACATTTGGTACGTAGTAGTTACGTACGGGTTCACGCATTGGATTCATTTCCAGTTCTCCTAGTGATCGTGATCGTCGTGATCGTCGTGGTCATGACCATCGTGGTCGTGATCGTGGTCGTGGTCATGATCGTGCTCATGATCATGTCCGAGAATCACATCGTTATCGATGATCTCACCGGCGGGGTCGACGATCTCTACATGATGCAGCAACCAGTCGAGTGCCTTGGTCTTGCGAATTTGAGCACCAAGTTCGCTCATCGCATCGTTCTTCTCGTAGGCCTTGCGCACCTGCGCTGGGCGCTGACGCACCTGCACGCCAATGCGCTCGAATTCACGCTCGAAGTCGTCGTCGTCGACGGAGAGGTCTTCGGCAACGGCGACGGCACGCAGAGCGAGATCGACCTTCACGGCCTTGAGCGACTGAATGCGCAAGCCCTCGACAAAGCTGTTGGCATCTTGGCCGGTAGCTGACAGCCACTGATCGAGCGCAATGCCTTGGCTCTGGAACTGCTGCACCGTGTTTTGCACACGAGCCTGCAGGTCGCCTTGAACCATTGCTTCTGGTGGCTCAATGTCGACCAGCTCGGCCAACGCCGATGTGGCGCGATCGACGATCTGACTACGAGCCTGATTGAGATGCGCTTCGCTGAGACGGTCGTGCAGTGCACTGCGCCAGCCAGCAACGGTGTCGTATTCGGCGACGTTGGAGTCGACCCACTCGTCGTTGAACTCGGGCAGGATGAGCTCTTGCACCTTGTTGATGGTGACTTCGAAATCGGCTGGCTCTTCGGTGCCATTAGGAATGAGCGAGAAGGTGAGGTCGTCGCCGACCTTGGCGCCAACGAGTTGATCGTCGAAGCCGCCGGCAACCCAACCCTTGCCAACTTCGTAGAGCCAGTCTTCGGTGTTGAGCCCAACAACAGGCTCGCCGTTGCGCAGACCCTGCAGGTTGAGGGTGACCTGATCGCCGAGAGCGATGGCCCGCTCGACATCGGCGAGGGTGCCTTGACGACTGAGTTCTTTTTTTACCTCGGCGTCGATGTCGGCGTCGGTGCAGGTGATGGCCGGCACTTCGACACGCAAGCCGCCGTAGCCGGGCACGGTGACCTCGGGGCGGATCTCACACGTTGCGTCGAACGAGATAGGACCACTCTCTTCGCCACCGGTGATTTCAATCTCGGGCGTAGCGATGAGGTCGACATCGTGCTCTCGCACGGCCTGTGCCAAATAGTTCGGCACGCCATCGCGAAGCGCTTGCTCGCGTGCGGCTGCAATGCCGATGCGAGCCTCGAGCACTTTGCGTGGAGCTTTGCCGGCTCGAAAGCCTGGCAACCGCACCTCGCGAGCGATCTTTTTGAATGCTGAGTCAATATCGCGATCAAACTCGGTTTCGTCAACGGCGACCGACAGCTTGACCTTGTTTCCCTCTAGGGATTCGAGAGTGCTTTTCACAGGTGGCCGAGTGTATCGGCGCAGAAAGATGCAACGACTCCCTCTCATCGGGCAGAATGGAACCTGTGACGTTCTGGAAACCCCACGCCCTCGCCAAACCACACGCAGACCAGCTCGAGTTGAGCATGGGCGACCGTGTGACCTCAACCATCGAACTCGACGGCGTCCCCGTGGGCACCGCTGGTCGCGTGATTCTGGCAAACGGGTTCAACTGGCAGCGCTACCGGGTGTTGTTCGCCAACGGCGCCGAACACGGCGACCTTGATCACCGCTCTATTGCGCCAGCAGGCAAGACCGCCAAGCGCCTCGCGAAAGCGGCAGCAAGGCGCTAAACAACCACTTGTGCGGGAGCGTTAGTCGTTCTTGCGAGCTTGGCTCATGTCGAGCCGAGCGGCATACACGGCCGCTTCAGTGCGACGGTGCATGCCCATCTTGCCGAGCAACGTAGACACGTAGTTCTTCACCGTCTTTTCGGCGAGGAACATCTCGGCACCGATCTGGCGGTTGGTCAGGCCTTCACCAATGAGTTCGAGCAGGCGCCGTTCTTGCGGGCTCAAATGGACCAGGCGATCGTCTTCGGGTTCGGGCGAACGAAGCCGAGCCAACACTTTGCCCGTGACCGCTGGGTCGAGCAGTGACTCGCCAAGCGACACACGCATCACGGCAGACACCAACTCTGAGCCACGGATCTGCTTGAGCACGTAACCAGAGGCACCAGCCATGATGGCTTCGAACAACGCATCGTCGTCGCTGTACGACGTAAGCATCAGGCAATGGATATGTGGGAACTCGCTGCGGATCTCGCGGCACACCTCGACCCCGTTGCCGTCGGGAATGCGCACATCGAGTACGGCAACATCGGGTTGCGATGCGCGCACTCGAGCCAAGGTCTCGGCGGCGCTTGAGGCTTCGCCGACCACTTCGATTTGACCGGAGGCCTCGAGCAGGGACCGGACGCCCTGACGAACGACCTCATGATCATCGAGAAGAAAGACGCGCACCTTTGCAGACATTCAGCTATTTGACCACGGGAGAGGGGCCGCATATAGGGACTTAAGTCATCTTTTTCGGTGACCAAATGTGGGGTATGGTTCGCCCATGGAGTCGACCAATCTGAGCCAGCTCCCCGCCACAGCGGTGATGGAAGCATCACCAGACGGACTTGTGCTGTGCGACGACACCGGCGTCATCTTGTTCGTCAACGCAGCAATGGCAGCGATGTCGGGCTACAGCAAGGCCGACTTGATTGGTCAACGCATTGAGGTGTTGGTGCCCACCTCGGCCCGCCCGTCGCACCCCACGTTGCGTTCCGGGTTTGTGAAAGCCGACGCTTCGCGGCCAATGGGGCCAGCCGGCGACGTTCGTTTGCTGCACCGCGACGGCACCGAAATCGCTGTCTCCATCGCCCTCAGCGTGCTGAACAACGAGCGCGGACACTCGATTGTTGCCAGCGTTCGCGATATCTCCGAGCGGGTCAAGCTCGAGCGACGCTTGCAAACCAGCAACGAAGCACTGGCACTGGTGACCGAGCGAGAGCGCATCGCCCGCGACCTGCACGACACCGCTCTGCAGCATCTCTACGCGTTGGGTCTTGAGATGCAGGCACTTGAGATGTTGGTCGACCCGACCATGACATCGCGAGTCACCTCAGCGGTCGACCAAATCGATCATGCGATCCGTGAGATTCGCACCACCGTTTTCACGCTGGGCTCAGCGCAGCGACAAGGCTCATTTGGCCAAGAGATTCAGGCGCTGATTCGCCAAGCGACTCGCCTGTTGGGGTTCACACCTCGCCTCGTGATCGATGGCGCTGCGCAACTGCTGATTCCCGCCGATGTACGTAGCGAACTGTTCGCCGTGGTCCGCGAGGCACTTGGCAACGTGGCACGCCACGCGCACGCAACCGAAGTACTCGTCGAGATTCGGGTCGAGGGCGAGCTCTCGGCCACCATCGACGACAACGGCGTAGGCATCGCTCCGAATGCGCTCGGTCGCGGCAACGGTTTGGGCAATCTGGCGGCGCGCGCCGAGGGCCTCGGCGGAAGCTTCGAAATCAGGGCCAAGCCCAGCGGGGGCACGCTGGTCACCTGGAAGGTGCCGCTGTAACCAGCCGAGTTCGCGGATCAGTGACCAAAGTCCCGAGCCGTTGAGACGATCGTCCCTATGAGGTCTCGCGTGGCCCAATCACAATGACGGCCATGAACAATGACGAAAGATCCGTGCTGGCTGTCGGAGGATTTGGACTCGGGGTGGTTGCGCTTGCCTTTGCCGGTTTTGCGATTTCTCGCACGGGCGACTCCGGCTCGAACGGCTCGGTAACCGCTGCAGTCACAACCACCGCTGTCGATGTGAACCTCACCGAGTTCGCGATGACGCCCAACATGCTCGACGTGCCGCCCGGAGACGTGACCATTCATGTCACGAACTCCGGAAACATTCCGCACAACTTCAGCATCGCCGAACGCAACCTCACCACGCGAGACCTGCAGCCCGGCGAGGCCCAAACCATCACCCTCAAGAACGCCACCGAGGGTGAAATTGCTTTCCAGTGCAACATCCCGGGACACGCAGCATCGGGCATGAAGGGCATGATCCACGTATCAGCCGCCGGCTCAGCGACCACGACCCCGGCTCCCCCAACGACGATGTCGTATCAGGAGATGGACAAGGCGATGACCGAACGAGCATTGCGGTTCGTGAACGAACCCAAGAGCACATTCGGCGGCTCTGCTCTCGAGCCAAAGATCCTCGCCGATGGCACCAAGGAGTTCGACCTGACCACCTCGATCGTCGACTGGGAAGTGGAGCCCGGCAAGATCGTGAAGGCATGGACCTATAACGGCATGGTGCCTGGCCCGTCGATCCGGGTAGAAGTTGGCGACAAGGTCAAGATTGTTCTCAAGAACGAACTTCCAGAGTCAACCGATATTCACTTCCACGGCATTCGGGTGCCCAACGCGATGGACGGCGTCGATCCGTTCACACAGGACCCAGTGGAGCCAGGCAAGTCGTTTATCTATGAGTTCACGGCGCTTGAGCCTGCGGTGGGCATGTACCACTCGCACCATGATGCGCAGACCCAGATTCCTAACGGTTTGGCCGGAGCCTTCATCATCGGCGACATGCCGTTGCCCGCTTCGCTGGCCGACAAGGGAATCACCAAGATTGACCAGACCGTGAACATGATGCTCAACGACGCTGGCACCATCGGACTCACGCTGAACGGCAAGAGCTTCCCGGCTACCGAGCCATATTCAGCCAACGTGGGCGAGACGATGCTCGTGAACTACTTCAACGAGGGCCTCACCGCTCACCCGATGCACATGCATCAGCCGGTCGGCTGGATCATCGCGAAAGACGGCGTGCCGCTCAAGGAGCCAATGGCCGAGGACACCATCCTCGTTGCTCCGGGCGAGCGCTACACGGTGGTGTACCACTTCACGGACCCAGGCGTCTGGGCATGGCACTGCCACATCCTCACCCACGCCGAAGGCCCTCAGGGCATGTTCGGAATGGTCACGGCCGTCATCGTCAAGTAGCAAGTCCTCGTGTGCCGCCGACCGACCCAGCGCGGTCGGTGGCACACGACCTCCAAACGGCTCGTTGCACTATTTGCCTGCGCAAGCACCGTTGGAGATGCGATCGGCCGATATGATGCGGCGAAACGGAATGTGGCGCAGCTTGGTAGCGCACCTGCTTTGGGAGCAGGGGGTCGGAGGTTCGAATCCTCTCATTCCGACCATTGTTTGACGGCTGGCCACGGGCCGCCGAGCGCGTCGCTGCTGGTCAAGGCCAATTCAAGGCCAAATCAAGGCCAATTCAGGGCCAACAACGAGCGCAAATCAACGAAGCTTCTGGAGCGGGTGACCGGAATCGAACCGGCGTCATCAGCTTGGAAGGCTGAGGTTCTAACCGCTGAACTACACCCGCGTGAACGGGGGTGAGGTTATCAGCCGCGGCGCGATCCCCCGCCTCCGCTTGAGCGACGAACGCCGCGGATTGCTACGAGTTCAGTCTTGTGGTTCGAACAACTGAAAGAAGTTGGGCTGGTATGCCTCGTTTGGACGAGCACGAACGGCAGCATCGAGCAGTTCGGCATCGGCGCCCACGAGCACTCGCCACTGCTCGTTCTTGACCGCATTCAACATGATGGTGGCTGCCTCCGCTGCAGTCATTGGTGCGTTATCGCGGAACAGTTCGCCCATGCCCTCGACATCGATGAGACCCGAGTCGGCGGTGGAGCTGTTGAGCTTGAGCGAGTTGATCACGATGGACGTACCGATGTGGCCGGGCATAACCACCGACGCACGCAGATGCGGTGCGTTGATGGCGAAGTCGGTGATGAGCGCTTCGGTGAAACCCTTTACTGCGAACTTGGCTGAGCAGTAAGCGCTGTGCGCTGTGTCGGGTCCGACCGACGCCCAGAATCCGTTGACCGAACTGGTGTTGATGACATGGCCGACTGGAGCCTGCATGAGCAACGGCATGAAGGCGCGGGTGTTGAGGTACACACCGTTCCAGCACACGGCGAAGGTCTTGTCCCACTGGGCGCGATCGCCGTTGACAATGCTGCCACCACCCGCAATGCCGGCGTTGTTGAACAACAGGTTCACGTGAGGACGCCACTCGGCGACAGCATCGCGAAACGCGAGAATCTGTTCTTCGCTCGAGACATCGGCGATCACTTCGAGGACCTGGCCGGTGTTGCCATCTTCGGCACACATTGCTGCCGTTTGGCGAAGGTTCTCACCGATGACATCGCACACCGCAACGTCGCACCCATCGGCGGTGAGTTGACGAACAAGCTCGCGACCCATGCCCGTGCCTGCGCCGGTAACAACCGCCACCCGACCTGCAAAACCGTTCTCGAAACGTTCGCTCATGACAATGCTCCTCTGACTGATGTGGCCAACCCACTGTGGACGAGCCCGTCTGGCCGACCCACCGAAATCGCAGATTTGTAGAGTACCGGCTTCGGCGCAATGCGACGAAGCGACCGACCGCCGCGGAATTATTGACTCAATAATTATTGAGTGATTATGCTGCCGATGTGGCCTCCGTAGACCTTCGAGCAAGTAGACACGCTGCGCTCGGCGATGCCGGTCGATTGGCGATCGTCGACGAGCTCTCGTTGTCTGATCGCACGCCCACCGAACTGCGCACGCTGCTCGGTATCGAGTCGAACCTCTTGGCCCATCACCTTGCTGTGCTTGAAGATGTGGGGATGATCACTCGCTCAGCCTCAAGCGGCGACGCGCGCCGCAAGTATGTGCGGCTCACCCATGGAACGCTGGTTGATCTCGGACCCAAGCGCACCATCACGCGCAGCAAGGCATTGTTCGTGTGCACCCGAAACTCGGCGCGCAGCCAGCTAGCCGCAGCACTTTGGCGATCAATGGCCAACGCACCTGCTGAGTCCGCGGGCACGCACCCAGCAGAGCGTGTGCATCCTGGGGCAGTAGCCGCCGCTCAGCGCTGCGGCCTCGACATCTCAACAACCACGCCTCGCTCATTGCACGACCTCGGCACACTGCCCTCGCTGGTGATCACCGTGTGCGATCAAGCGCACGAAGAGATCACTGCACACCCCGATTGGCTGCATTGGTCAATCAGCGACCCAGTGGCCATCGGCACCAAACGAGCCTTCGACGCCACGGCTGCAGAGCTACGCGAGCGAATCAGCCTGCTCCTCAACTCCTCGAAAGACCCACGATGAAACAACCAGTCCAATCCCCTGCTCCGGCGATCTCGATCACACGCCGTCTTACCGCCGAGGCCCTCGGCACGGCGCTGCTCATCATCGCTGTGGTGGGGTCGGGCATCATGGCCACGCGCCTCTCGCCCAACGACGTCGGCTTGCAGTTGTTCGAGAATGCCGCCGCAACTGCGGGCGCGCTCATTGGGTTGATCCTGATGTTTGGAGCAGTGTCGGGCGCCCACTTCAATCCGGTAGTCACATTGGTTGATCGGTTGTTCGGCTCGATCAGCACCCGCGATGCAGCGCTCTACACGATGGCTCAGACCATCGGAGGGTGCATCGGGAGCGTGATTGCCAGCCTGATGTTCGAGCTGCCCGCAATTCATTTCTCTACACATGCCCGATCGTCAGGAGCACTGTGGCTCAGCGAGGTTGTGGCCACCATTGGTTTGTTGTTGGTGATTCACGGATGCATCCGCGGCGGTCGCAGTGAGGCCATTCCGTTTGCCGTTGGCGCGTGGATCGGTGGCGCCTATTGGTTCACTTCGTCGACCAGTTTCGCCAACCCAGCCGTGACCGTGGCACGCATGTTGTCCGACACCTTTGCGGGCATCAAGCCATCGTCGGCGCCGATGTTCATCCTCATGCAACTCATCGGCGCACTCTTGGCCTTCGGGCTGATTCGTTTCATCTTCGTGCCAAAGGCGGCCGACCCAAGTGACGCAACAGCGCTCGACACAAAGGTGCCCGAGGTGTTGTTCGTGTGCATCCATAACGCTGGCCGCTCGCAGATGGCTGCAGCGCTGCTCGCCCACCACGGCGGCAACCGGGTGAAGGTTCGTTCTGCCGGAACCGCACCGGCCGACTCGATTAACCCAGCGGTCGTGGCCGCAATGGCCGAGCTCGGCATCGATCTCGTCGCTTCGGGGGCAACCCCCAAGCGCCTCGAAGATGCCGCTGTGCAAGCCTCAGACGTAGTGATCACCATGGGCTGCGGCGACAAGTGCCCGTACTATCCGGGCAAGCGCTATCTCGATTGGGCGCTGGCCGATCCAGCTGGGCAAGGCGTCGATGCAGTTCGACCGATACGCGACGAGATCGATCAACTCGTGCAGGGATTGTTGGCAGAGCTCCTTGCCGACGGCGTTAAAAACTCATAATCGGCTGATTGATGCCGCTAGATGTCGCCCGATTTCGCCTCGGCCGCTACCGTCTCTGCAATGTCTGACGGCCTCAATAACGAGTTCAGCCCGAGCACCGACGAATTGCTCGCCAACAACCGTCACTACATCGAGACATTTGCCGACCACGATCTCGCCCTGCGGCCTCGCCGACAACTTGCCGTCGTAGCGTGCATGGACAGCCGCATGGACATCTTTCAGATGCTCGGCCTCGCCCACGGAGATGCGCACATCATCCGCAACGCTGGCGGCGTGGTGACCGACGATGTCATCCGGTCGCTGCTGCTCTCACAGCGCCTGCTCGGCACCCGCGAGATCATCTTGTTGCACCACACCGATTGCGGTCTGCAGCGAGTGGTGTCCGACGAACTGATGGACGCGCTCGAAGCCGAAACCGGTATGCGTCCGTCATGGTCGCTCGAAGCATTCAAAGACCCGTATCAAGACGTGCGGCAATCGATACGCCGTTTGCAGAGCAGCCCGTTCGTGCCCCACAAGGACCACATCCGCGGCTTCGTCTATGAGGTAGAAACCGGCAATCTCGCCGAAGTAGAGGCCTGATTAGGCCAGCCAGGCCACCACTGCTGCGGCTACTTGTTCGCCAGCATCGTCTTGAATGAAGTGACCAGCTGGCGAGAAGGTCTGGTGTGGCTGGCCCGCTGCTCCTGGGATGCGATCGACAAACGTCGATTGAGTAGCGCCAAACACCGGATCGTCGGGCGCCCACAACACCAGTACCGGCTTGGTCCACGCCTCGAGCACGCGCCACGCAGCAACGTTGGCCTCGACCGCCGGGTTGTCGGTAGAGGTCGGCACCAACAGCGGAAACTGTCGAGGCCCAGCCATGTATGTCTCGTCGGGGTACGGCGCCTGGTACGCCTGCACCTCAGCATCGCTCAGTTCACGTGCGAGTGCCGACAGCTGCAGGATTCGACCGCAGTGCATCTCGGCCATCTTCTGCGAAGCCTTCTGCCAACGCATGAACCCATCGCCCATCGGTAACCCAACGGGAAGCGCTGTGTTCGTGATGATGAGCCGAGCGAACAAGCCAGGGCTCTCGGCCGCGACGCGCAGACCAATGAGACCTCCCCAATCTTGGCAAAACAAGGTGAGGTCGCTGAGGCCCAGCGCGTTGACGAACTCAGCAACCCAGCCGACATGCCCTTTGTATGTGTACGCACTGCGGTCTACAGGCTTATCGGAACGACCAAAACCGATGAGGTCGGGCGCAATCACTCGATAGCCGGCGGCCACAAGCGTAGGAATCATTCGTCGATAGAGATAGCCCCACGTTGGCTCGCCGTGCAGCAACAACAACGTGGTGGCCCCAACCGGACCTTCGTCGACATAGGCCATTCGCAAGCCGTCTACTTCGAGGTAGTGCGCAACGTAGGGCCAATCGACAAGACCGACGAAGCGATCATCGGGAGTGCGCACGAAGTCGATTCCGGACGCGGTGTGATGCACCTCAGCAGCGTTCATGGATGAACTCTGTCACGCATCGCCATGCGGCAAGCGACTTCGGCGCCATTGAGCAACGTTGAGCTAACGAGCCTTTGTCTCTGCCGCTTGTGCGCGCAGAGCTCGCGCCCTTTCGACCACCGATGCAGGGGCGGGACCGTCGTAGCCACGTAGCAGCAAGCCAAGCGCGCTCACGGTGTCACGCGGGCTGGCGCTGAAGTCGCTGAGCGCCAGCAGCCACGCCCCGGTGGTGACTACGGCAACAGCGATGCCTGCAGCGAGCCCCGCACCGCCGCCAGCTTTGGCGCCAGCAACAACGGCAGCAGTATTTGCGGCGATGAGCACCACCAAGGTGACAAAGACCGTTGCCGTCTCAAACTGGTTCGAGGTCTTGTCGAGATGCACGTCGCGATGCTGCCCAACCCCAGGAGTGCTGCGCTGGATCATGCGCAATGGCGAGGTAACGCTTCGCGCCGCCATTGGCGCCCAAAAGGCATAGACAGCCGAGACGAGAAAGACGAACCGAAACGGAAAGCCACCGGTGAACTTGCCGTTGCTGGGGTCTTCGCGCACCGCTTGGTCAACCAAGCCCGATGCTGCAAGCGTGACCACCGTGGTGGCCACCAGCAACAACAGTGCCTTGGTGTAGCGCAACACCAGAGTGCGAATGGCCAACACGTGGCGCGCCATCAGTGCCTCTGTGCGGGCGACATCGTGAGCCAACGTGCGGTCACGGTTGAGGCCGGCTAGCCGGAAGGCTTGGCGAACGCGTTCGTTGTCGCCGGCCATACCCTCTTCGGCCAGGACCCCCCACACATCGTGGGTGCGCGTATCGAATCGATCGCGCCAACCATTGTCGTTGCTGCTGAGCGGCACCAACAGGCCGCGGGTCCATTCGTCGTCGCGACCATCTGCGAGCAGTCGCTCGGTGTCGGCGCTGAGTTCGTCGTTGTTGAACCCGAGCCCGGGAATGATGAACCGCGGGTTGAACATCACGCGTTTCGAATCGTCGGGACCATCGGGATGAGCACCAAAAGTGTTGCTCGTGAAATAGAACGCCAAAAGGTCGCCAACAAGCAAATAGATGGCCGGCACCGGCAACAAGATGACCAAGGCGGCGGCGATTCCGAGCGCCACCGTGGACACGACGCTTTGGTGCGAGTCGTACAACGAGATGAGGATCGTCATCATCTTGGGGAACGCGTCGCGCAGAAACAGCGGCATCAGCAAGATGAGCGCAGAACCACCCAGAAGGGCCTGAGCGACTCGATGAATCGTGGACAGGCGAACCTCGCTGCGCTGCAAAAAGGCGCGCATCGCACCTCGGGACTCTTCGTCGCTAACCCTTGCTCCCAGTGGGACGCTTGGCTGATCGCTCACTTGTCACCTCGCTGCGCTTCACACAGTAGTGAGGGCGCGCGTCACGACCCGCCATAGCCTGTGGGGAGCACCCAGTCAGTGGTGATGATGCCCGTGCCCGTGCCCGTGGTCGCTGTGGCCGTGCTCGCTATGAATCGCGGCGATCAGACAATCGTCGAGATGCGTGGAGCACGGCTCGCATTCGAGTTCGAGGGTGGCGTGGCCAATGGCGAAGTCGTGCGCCAACACAGCCTTAATGCGCTCGCCCACACGTTGAGCTTCTTCGAGCGTTGGATGACCATCGAGCACCACGTGCGCGGACAGCGCTCGCATCGCGCTCGACAGACTCCAGACATGCAGATCGTGCAGACTCTCGACACCATCGACAGCCCCAACAGCGCGGCTCATTGCCTCAACATCAAGTGAAGCGGGCGTTGCCTCCATCAAGATGTCGGTGGTGTGCTTCAGCAGTTGCACCGCCCGCCAACCAATGACGAGAGCAATCAGAATGGAGACCAACGGATCGATCCACTCAGCACCATTGGTTACGTACATCACCAGCCCGGCCACCACCACGCCCGCCGACGCAGCGGCGTCGCCGACCATGTGCAATACGGCCGAGCGCATGTTGACATCGCCGGAATGATCGTTGAGAAGAACCGCCGCGGCTCCGTTGGCGACGAGCGCCACCGCTGCAGCGAAAACCACGATCAAGCCCTCGACATGATGCGGATGGGTGAAGCGGCGCACTGCTTCGAACAGGATGAACGACGATGCGATCAGGATCAGTGTTGCATTGGCTTGCGCAGCAAGAATGCCGGACCGGTGATAGCCGAATGATCGCTTGGAAGTGGGCGAACGACGAACCAGCTGCACAGCCCAGAGCGAAATCAGCAGCGCCCCAACATCGGTGAAGTTGTGACCTGCATCGGCGAGCAAACCGAGTGAGTGCGCTCGGATTCCGACGCTGACCTGCATCGCGATGATGACCACGTTGAGAACGACAGCAATCTTGAGACGCTTCGCTTGGCTCACAGGCCGAACTCTACAGAACGGAAACGCGCAGCGGCTGAATCGCTCAGCGCTGGGCGAGCACAGCGCGTAGCCGAGCGTCGGGCGCTGGCCGAGCGCCGATTTGCTCAATCACCCAGGCCGACACACGCGTTGCGAACCGAGCAGCCTCGAGTGCTGAGCCGCTCACGAGATAATGCGCCAGAAAGGATCCGGCAAACGAGTCGCCGGCGCCAGTGGCATCGACCAAGTTGTTCGTTGCCGGCGGAATGTGGGTATCGATGTCGTTTTGATGCACGAACGAGCCGTCGGCATCGAGCTTGAGCACCACCAGAGCCCCCGGATACAGCACGGTGAGTTGCTGCGCGATAGCGGCTGGCTCGGTGAGTCCCGTCAGAATTGAGCCCTCTTCGAAGTTGGGCAGCAAGATGTCGATTCCGAGGTCTTGGGTGACCTTCAAGAATTGAGCAACGCCCATCTGCTCGATCATCTGAAACGAGCCGGGGTCGAACGACAGCGTTGCCCCCGCGGCCTTGGCGATTTGTGCAGCGGTGCGAGCGGCCGACCGAGGTGGATCGGTGAAGAACGACCATGCGGTGAGATGAAGATGGCGCGTCTCGGCGATGGATGCTCGTGGCAGCTCGGAGGACAAGAGGTAGAAATCGGCGCCACGGCCGGAAACCATTGACCGCTCACCGGTGTGATCGACAAACACGGCCACAGACCCAGTGAGGTGCGCATCGGTCTCGACGAGATACGCCTTCACCTTTTCTTGGTCAAGGTTCTCTTGTGCAAGCTGACCGAACCTGTCGCGACCAATTTTGCCGACGAACAGAGTGTCCATGCCGCTGCGAGTTGCCCACACGGCAACATTGGCGGCACTGCCGCCCGGCGTGAGCATGACCTCGCCAAAGGTGTCGCCACCCTTTTTGAGTTCGGTGTTGGTTTGGATCAAAACATCCCAGGCGAAGTCACCCAGCACACACATCGAGGTCGCCATGTCTCGACACGCTAGTGGTTCGTGTCTCTCTGCGGCCGGGTCGTCGACATTGCCAGCTCTGACCACCAGCCATAATGACGCCATGACTCAGATCGCCGCACTCAGCGACACCTATACACAAGCGCGCCAAGCGTTTCTCGATGCAGCCGGTTCGGCAGGTGCCCGCATCGGGCACCACGTGCATCCGCTGACCGGCCCGTCGGGCGAAGAACTTGCCATAGACGTCGCCGAATTCGGAGCGGCCGATGCAACAAGCGTGGTTGTTGTGCTCTCGGCAACCCATGGGGTTGAGGGCTACTGCGGGTCGGCGTTACAGCGCCATTGGCTTGAACACCACGCGTCTGAACTGCCCGATTCCGTCGGACTGATCATGGTGCATGCACTCAATCCATATGGCTTCGCATGGGTGCGCCGGGTCAACGAAGACAATGTCGACCTCAACCGCAACTTCATCGATTGGTCGAAGTCGCCACCGGCAAACACCGATTACGACCGCATCGCAGCGCTCGTTGTGCCGAGCGACTGGAGCGAAGCGACGCAGGCAGCCTCGCTCACCGCGCTGCTCGAGTTGGCAAACGAGATCGGCCTCGATCGGATGCAGGGGGTCGTGAGCGGCGGCCAATACAGCAACCCAACCGGCGTGTTCTATGGCGGTACCAAACCTGTGTGGTCGCACCAGTGGCTGCGCGCATGGGCCGCATCACGCCTCGCGAACGTGGAACAGCTCACAATCATCGACCTTCACACGGGCTTGGGGGCGTCAGGGCATGGCGAACTCATCGGCAGCGAGCCAACGAGCAGCGAGATGCACCGACGCGCCGAGCAGATCTGGGGCGACGTGCGCTCGATGCTCGACGGCGACAGCGTTTCAGCGGCGCTCAGCGGCGACTGGTTGGCCATCGTGAACGAGCTTGCGCCGCACGCTGCTTGCGCAGCAGTGGCACTTGAGTTCGGCACGGTTGACCCAATCACGGTGCTGCAGGCGCTACGCGCCGATGCGGTGCTGCATGCCCACGGTGAACCCCTTGGGACCGGCGCTGGAGCGATTCGTGCTCAGGTACGGGCCGCATTCGCTGATGATCGCCCCGAATGGATCGCTGATGTCTGGTTGCGGTTTCGCGAGGTACTCACCCAAGCGTTGACCCACGCAGGCTGAGCGCTACCGAGGCAGTGACCCTGCCGAGGTCCTACTACTGCCAAATGCGGTGAAGGTACTTGCGAACAAGGCCCAATAATACTGCCAGCTTTACTGTCATTAACTACCGATATCGAGTGAAAACAGTGTGCTGTTGAGGAGTTATTGATCGCGAGTCGTACGACCTTTGTGCAAAAGAGGGCCTAGTCGTAAGGCCATTGGCCATGGACCAATGCTCCATTGCTGTTGAAGGTGACTTTCGTCAACCTGTTGGGTACCAGGTGCAGGACTCGCGAGAGGTCTGACGACAGACAGGAACCCCCAAGATGAATGTCAACAGCACGATCAGTTTCAACCGATCAGCGAACGCACTCTTCACCTCGGCAGCCTCTCGGCGGCGACGACTCACCGCTGTCGCTTTGGCGGCAACGCTCTTCGGCGCAGGGTTCATTCTTCCCACAGCGGTCGGCACCGCTGCTGCCGTGTTGCCGGCGAACGAGCCGCCAGTCACCGGCACCATCGTGTCGTTCCCGGCACGCGACATGCTCACGGGCGCCGATTGGTCTGCCTACCCATTTGTCGACGTGCAGGTGATGCGTAACGGCCAAGAGGTCGGCGTCGTCCACAATGTGGTTCCCGATGTAGGCACCGGCCTTGTGCAGGTGAACCATCCTGGTTCTCCATGCTGGGAAACCATCACACCCAACATCGTGGGCGGTGACGCCATTCGCCTCACTGGCCTCGATGCGAATCACGTTCCCGTCGTTGTTGACCAGACGACCACCGCAAAGATCAACATCACGACCACCATCCACCAAACCGCCCCGGGCCGGGTCGAGATGAGCGGTACCGCCTTCAATCTCGACAACTCACCAATGGCTGCCACACAGTTGCAGGCAGGCGCACTCAGCGGCTCGCAGGCCCGCTTCACAGGCGGCGTATTCGCCGGCAAGCGAGTTCTTCTCGCCCTCGCCACCGACACCATCGCCACCAACGGCCGCACGGTCGTTGCTGATGGCGCTGGCAACTGGACCGCTGTTTGGACGAACCTCAACGCAATCGACATGGATCTCGCACTCAACGCCCAGAGCCAAATCTCTTGGGTTGGCGGCGGCCTCGGCAGCACGATCTTCGAAGTGGGATCGGCCATTGTCGCCGGACCATTCGCGGCAGCCTGCAACGCACCGCTTGCTGGGCCGACCGTGTCAACCGACAAGGCCACCGTTGAGTTCGCTGCAACCGCTGTTGGTTCATCATCGGCCGCAAACGTGATCCATGTGACCAACGCTGGCGTCGGCACCGACCCATCGACCGAGCTCGTGGTCTCATCCGTGACCTCGAGCAACAATCAGTTCACCGTGTCGAACACCTGCGCAGGAACCCCAATCGCGATTGGTTCCGGCTGCGACATCAGCGTTGTATTCAGCCCAACCTCATCCGCACCAAGCCCGCTCAAGACCGGCCTCATTGAGATTCTCAGCAACGCTGGCAACTCAACGGTCACCCTGAATGCAACCGGCTACGCCCTCAGCGCCGGCCAGCAAGTCGCCGTGATCGTTGCCAAGCCAGCCTCAATCGATTTTGGTACCCGCCCATCGGGCAACACCTCGCCGCCTGAGACCCTGACCATCACCAACTACGGCAACGTGTCAGCGATCAACGCAGCCGGCGCCTACGTGGGCTCAACCGAGTTCGCTGGCACCGCTGGCTGCGCCGAGATCTTGCCGAATCAGTCATGCACCGGCAGCATCACGTTCACGCCAATCGCTGAGGGGCCCCGTTCCGGAACGCTCAACATCAGCTCATCGTTCACCGACGAAAATGGCGCCACCGTTACCGCAGCAGTCGCTGTGCAATTGTCGGGCGCTGGCCTGATCACGAACAACATCGTTCCTTTTCCACACGCTCCGATTCAGTTGAACTCGTTCGTTGACCGTGACTTCGTGTCGCTGCTCGGTTGGGTACCCGGCGAAGCACTGACCGTGCAGGTCATCCGCCAGGGTGTTGTTGTCGGTTCAGCGTTCAACGTGACAGCCCACCCAGACGGCATCGCCGAGGTCAACCACCCCGGTGGACAGTGCTGGGAAGGCTCCACCCCAGACCTTCGTGCCGGCGACGTCTTACGAGTAACTCGCGGTGATGGCAGTGCGTACGAAATGGCCGAGGCCGACGTTCGAGTGACCCAGAAGGCCACCGAGACGTTCCCTGGCAGCGGCATCGTCGAGATGAAGGGTTGGGCACGTGACCTAGCAACAGGTGGCCCATTCCCACGAGCACAGCTCGACGCCCGACTGATCTCATCGACAGCCAACCCATTCGCTATCAACGGACGCCGTGCGATCACTGCTGCCGACGCCGCTACTCACGCAACGCTGACATACGACCCAATCAGCGCAACCAACCCAGATGGCGTTCAATTCACCGCTACTTGGGACTTCAACGCCTCGCCAAACATTGCCGGAGACGTCGCCCTCGCCGGGGCGCAGCAGAACCGGGTGATGTGGCTCGGCCGTCAGCCACTGGCGCTCGCCGAACTCACCTTCGCCGAAAACTCACCATTCACCGCAAACGGACCAACAGTTCCTTGCACCGCCCCTGCCGAAGCACCTTCAGCAGGCATCGCTGTGATGACCTCTTCAAACGTCTTCCCGACACTTGGGGCTGGCGACATCGGCGACCGTACCTACACAATCCGCAACGTCGGCACCCGGCCACTGGTGATCAACTCGATCACATTCGGCGGCAGCAACCCTGAAGACTTCAGCTTGGTTGGAGCGGTTCCCGCTCCGATCGCACCTGAGAGCAACGGAACCTTCACCGTTCGCTTTTCGCCGCAAGTAGTCAACACGGCTGGCACCCGTAGCGCAATCATCCGTATCAACGACAACGCAGTGGGCTCGCCTCATACCGCAACGGCTACTGGCCTCGCGGTGCGAACGGTTGTGCCGAGCGCGTTAATGACACCCGCATCGCTCACGTTCGGCGACACTCAGGTAGGCGTCACCTCTGACCCACAGGTCATCACGGTGACCAACGAAGGTGCAGCCGACCTCGAGTTCGCAGGCATCGGCGTCGGCAACACCACCGTGGGCACTTCGGCAATTGACTTCCATTTCAACAGCGACGCCGCCGACGCGTGCAAGACAACGCAGTTAGTGCCAGCTGGCGGATCGTGCACGATCACCGCAACGTTCACGCCATCGGCCGTGAACTCCCGCAGCGCCACCGTCATCATCAGCACCAACGATCCCGCCGGCAACAAGCTCGCAACGCTGACCGGCTCGTCGTCGATCTCAGCCGAAGGCGCATTCGACCCACCACGTCTGCCCCACTCACTGAGCGTGTTCCCAGTGCGTGACTACGCCATTGCGGCCGGCTATGCAGCCAACGAAGTCGTCACCGTCTACGCCTATCGCAACGGTGTGTTGATCGGCGAGTCTGAAGCATTGTCGCCACGTTTCCCTGGTGGCATCGTTGAAGCGAACCACATCGTCTCGACCGGTTGCTGGGCTAATGCAACCCCCGATCTACGAACCGGCGACGTCATCCGTGCTGTTGCGAGACTTCAGGCCGACCCTTCGGTGATCAACAGCATGGATCAGATCCATGTTCAGGGCATCGAAGTGAACATGCCAGCAACGGCAGTGAACGCGAACACCGTTGTGATGACCGGCACGGCTGTTGACACCTTCACCGGCTTGCCGTTGGACATCGGTTCATTTCAGCCACGCATCACCACCAAAACCACCGGCAACTTCACCACCAGCGGCCGCCAGGACCTTCGTGCCGCATTCGGCCTTGACGGCACGGTCTCCATGAACGGCAACAACTGGACGGCGACCTTCACTGGGCTGACTCCAGCTGACATGCAGCTCGCTCTTGGCGGCGTGTCGCACGCTCTGTGGTTGGGTCGCACTCCACTGGCCCTCAACGAGAACAGCCACGCCGAGTGGGCCGAAGTTCCAGGTCCCACCGCTGGCTGCCCTGTTGCCGGAAACCTGCCAGCCTTGACCCCAATCGCTGACGTCACTGTGGCACCTGTGCTACTCGACGCTGGCTTCTCCGGCTCGGGCCCCAATGGCGTCGCTAGCACCACCAACGTTGCAACATTCACCAACGTTGGCCCTGGTGCGATCAGCGGCATCTCGGTTGGCGCTGTCGAAGGCCTCAACTCCGGCGACTTCACACGCACCACAAACTGTCCCGCCACGCTCGCTGTCGGCGCCCGTTGCACCGTCACGATTTCGTTCAAGGCAACCGCCAACGGCGTGCGAGCCGCTTCGATCCCAATCACCCACAGCGGCCAGAACGCCGTCTCACACATTGTGGTTTCGGGTATCGGCGTGACCGCCCCAACGGTGGCCACGGTCGCTCCGGCTCTCGCTGGCCGCGGAACAGCGATCACCATTACGGGTGCCGGGCTCACATCAACCACAGCCGTGAGCTTCACCGCCTCAGGTCAGAGCGCTCAAGCTGCGACCTCGTTCACGGTGCTCAATGACACCACCATCACGGCAGTCATTCCTGCCAACCTGGCTGGTGGGACCTTGGCACCGGTGGCTACAGCAGTGTCGATCACCTCACAAGGTGGCTCTGTCACCGTGGCGGGCGGCGTGGGCGGCTTGTCCGTCAACGGCAATCCACCCACCATCGGCACGCTCAGCGCCATCGCTGGAGTGGCTGGCAACAACCTCACCATCACCGGCACCGGCTTCATCGTCGGCGCCACAACGGTGACCATTGGTGGCGCCGCGGCGACAGTCTCTGCAGCGACCGGCACAAGCATCACCGTGGTTGTTCCTGCGGCGGCAAACACCACCGCCGTAGCCCGAGCAACGACGGTTGTGGTGACCACGGTGAACGGCATTGCCTCACGCAACTACACCGTGAACGCAAGCCCTCGACTGACCAGCTTCAGTGTTGCGAGCGCCGCTCGCGGCGCAGCGATCACGCTTCGCGGCACCGGCTTTACCAGCGCCAGCACAGTGACCTTCACGACGGCGGCCGGAAGCACTGTGGCCGCAGCCATCGCCACGGCGACTCGCACATCCACGGCGCTGACCGTGACCGTGCCAGCCACGGCAGTGCAAGGCTTGGTCACAGTGACCACCGTCAGCTACCTGCCAACGGCGCTCGAGTTTGTTGTCGCAACTACACCAACGATCACCTCGTTCACGCCAAGCAGCGGCGTCGCAGCAGCAACCACGAACCTGACCATCACCGGCAACAACTTCCGCAACGCAACCAAGGTCAGCGTCGGCGGCAAAAACGTTGTGGCCTTCACGGTGACCAGCCCAACAACCCTGGTCATCAATGGCCTCGATAAGGCAACCCGCACGGGCACCATCACGGTGCTCACCAGCTTCGGCTCGGTAACGAGCGCCGCCAGCTACACCGTGGTGATCGCTCCAACAATCACCACGTTCACGCCAACGATCACCACGCTGACCCTCAACCCAGTCATCACCGTGACCGGCACGAACTTCGCCGCTGGCACCACGGTGGCGCTGGTGCAGGGCACACGAGTGATCCCGACGCCCGCCGCATTGGCGGCCAACGGCAACAGCCTGACCTTCAGGCTCGCCCTTGGCACTACGCCGGGCCTCTACAACATCCGGGTCACCAACGGAGCGGGCGTCGCCCAGACGCTGACCAACCTCACGGTGAACTCATAACGGACAATCACGTTCACAACTGAATCTAATAACGGCAATCCCCGGGCGACGGACCCGGGGATTGCCGCGTTCCAACCCAGACAGCGGGCTTTCGACAACTAACCTCTCGCCCGTGAGTTCGCCCGTATGACCGACATCTCAGCCATCGCCCACGTTGGTGCCGCGGCCGCGGCGCTTGCAGCAGGCTGCGTCAATGCCATTGCTGGTGGCGGCACGCTGATTACGTTCCCCATCCTCACGGCCATCGGGATTCCGGCCATTCGCGCCAACGCAACCAACACCGTGTCGCTGTGTCCCGGCTACGTGGGTGGCAGCTACGCACAGCGGCGAGACCTTGCGGGCTTAGGCCGAGGTTTACGCCCACAACTGATCACCGCTGCGCTTGGCGGCCTGGGCGGATCGATCTTGCTCGTGGTCACCAGCGAGGCTGTGTTCCGCCAGATCGTGCCGTTCATGATTCTTGCCGCATGTGGGCTACTCGGCTTCCAAGATCGCCTGCGCGCGATGTTGACACAGCGCTCGCAAGGACCCACATCGCACCGCGTGCTCGAACTTGCATCAATCTTGTTGGCCGCAATATACGGCGGCTACTTCGGTGCAGGCTTAGGCATCATGCTGGTGGCCGTGCTTGGCCTGTTCTCGCATCTTCCTTTCACGCGCCTCAACGCTGTCAAACAAACGATGTCGCTGGTGATCAATTGTTGCGCTGCGGCCTTCTTGGTGTTCTCGGGCCGCATCGAATGGACCCTTGTGTTGGTGATGGCACCGGCGAGTCTGGTCGGCGGCCATCTGGGTGGTCGTCTTGTTGGGGTCATTCCCGGTAAGCGCCTTCGGCCTTTCGTGATCGTGTTCGGTGTGATCGTGGCCCTCATCTACCTGTTCCGCTAAGACATACACTCGGTACGAAATTATGTTGGCCAACGGCCACACCCATCCCCTTTCGGAGTCCCGCACATGATCGCTATCTCGTCATTGCATCTCGATCGCAATTCACTCGTTGTCACGTGGACCGACCACACGGTCACTCGCTATCCATGGATCTGGCTGCGCGATCACGCCCACGACGACGAAACGCTTCATCCGGTGACCCAGCAGCGCCAACTGTTCACCGCCGAGGTTGATGCCGATCTGGTTGCCACCGATGTTGCGCTCAACGAAGACTCCATCGACCTCGCATGGAGCGACTCAAGTCCCAACTCTGTGCTGCCCGTGACCTTTCTGGCCAAGTACCGCACACCAACAGTCGCTCGACCCACGTCTCGCGACGGCATCACGCTGTGGAACGGCGCCATCATTCGCGCTCATGTGCCGATGGTTCCCTACGGCGCGATCATGGGCTCCGACGACGGCGTGCGCGAGTGGTTAGCTAAGACTGATGAGTTCGGGTTCTGTCTCGCTGTAGGCACCCCTGCAAGCTTCGAAGCCACCGAGGCACTGTTGCGCCGAATTGGCTACGTGCGCGAGACCATCTTTGGTGGCATGTGGGAGTTCACCGCCGATCTCACCAAAGCCGACACTGCCTACACCAACCTCGAGCTTCGCCCGCACACCGACGGCACGTATTCGCACGACGCCCCGGGCGTGCAAATGCTGCATTGCCTGCAGTTCGATGGCACCGGCGGCGACAGCACCATGGTCGATGCGTTTGCGATTGCCAAACACATGGCCGCCGAGATGCCCGAGCACTTCGCCACGCTGTCAACCGTTGCGGTGCCGGGTCAGTACATCGGCGATGGCTCTCATCTGATGGCGGCACGGCCTGTATTCCGCCACGACCATGCGGGTCACTTGGTTCAGGTGTCGTTCAACAACTACGACCGGGCGCCGTTCTTGTTGCCCGAACTCGAGATGATTGCGTTCTACGACGCGCTGCGAGCGTTCGACACGCTGGCCAACGACCAATCGTTGCAGTGGCGCCACGTGCTTGCACCAGGCGAAGCATTGCTGTTCGACAACTGGCGCGTGATGCACGGCCGCGCAGCCTTTACGGGCCTGCGGCGCATGTGCGGTGGTTACGTGAACCGAGAAGATGTTGAGAGCCGGTTGCGTCAGCTTGCCTGACGCAACCAGCCCCAACGTTCGAACTCAGCCTTAAAGCTGCAGGCTCTTGATCTCGAGGAACTCTTCGATGCCGAAGCGGCCATACTCGCGGCCGATACCCGACTGCTTGTAGCCACCAAATGGTGCGTTGGGGTTGAATGCCCCACCGTTCACTTCGACCTGGCCGGTACGCAACCGAAGCGCCACAGCCTGGGCGTGCTCCTTGCTTGCCGACCACACGCCGCCGGCAAGGCCGTACACAACGCCGTTGGCGATGCGCACTGCATCGTCTTCGGTGTCATACGGCAAGATCGACAGCACTGGGCCAAAGATCTCTTCTTGGGCAATGGTCATCTCAGGGGTGACACCAGAGAACACGGTCGGCCGCACATAGAAGCCCACGTCGAGGCCTTCAGGTGCGCCGAGGCCACCGGCAACCAGCTTGGCGCCTTCGTCGATTCCCTTTTGGATGAAGCCCTGCACGCGGTCACGCTGGGCTGCCGAGGCGAGTGGCCCGAGGTGAATGCCAGCGGCGAATGGGTCGCCGACCACCATTGCTTCGGCAGTTGCTCCGGCGATTGCTTCGGCCTCGGCGAGGCGATCGCGAGGCACCAACATGCGGGTAAGCGCCGAACAGGTCTGACCCGAGTTCAAGAACGCCTTGCCAACACCATCGGCAACAGCCTTGGAGAAGCCGGCGGTATCGAGATCGGCGAGCAATACGTTGGCACTCTTGCCACCAAGCTCGAGGGCGATCTTCTTAATGGTCTCGGCGCCGGCCTGCATCACGCGCTTTCCGGCGCGAGTTGAACCAGTGAACGACACCATGTCGACGGCTGGGTGCAGCGACATTGCCTCGCCCACCACGGTGCCAAGACCCGACACGAGGTTGAACACACCTGCGGGCAGGCCAACCTCGTTGATGATCTCGGCCAAGATGAACGCATCGACCGGAGCGACTTCGCTGGGCTTGAGCACCACGGTGCAGCCAGCGGCCATTGCGTAGGCAACCTTGGCAGCGATCTGGTGCAGCGGGTAGTTCCAAGGCGTGATGCATGCAACAACACCAATGGGCTCGCGAACGATGAGCGACGAGCCAACGGTCTCGGTGTACTCGTAGTTCTCGGCGAGTGACGCAGCGGTGTTGAAGCTGTTGATGGGCAAGCCGACCTGCACCATTTGCGACAGCCACTTGGCCATGCCGGTCTCTTTCGAGATAGCGGTAGCGATTTCGTCCATGCGCGCTCCGAGTGCGTCGCCAATACGGGTGAGGTACTTGGCGCGCTCTTCGCGAGGCGTGTTGGCCCACGACTCGAACGCTGCTGCGGCGGCTTTCACTGCGGCATCAACATCGGCAGCGGTGCCCGAGGGGATGGTCGCCATCACGCCTTCGGTCACCGAATCGATGACCTGAATGGTTTCAGTCGAGGTAGATGCGACCCATGCTCCGTTGATGTAGAGCTTGTCGTAGTTGGTCTGTGTGTCGGTCATTTAGGGATCCTCCATGTGATTTTGACGACATCGTACGCCATTGTCCGGAGTCGGCGCGCAGCCAGAACGCGATCCAACGCACTCTGTGACACCCATGTGGTCAAATAGCGAAGCACGTGGGGAACTGTCCGCCTGCTGCACCGATTCCGAGAGGAGACCACGTTGGCACTGCACATTCACCATGGCGCACAGCTCACCGGTCTCTGCCACGCATTGGCAACGCTGCTCGAAACTCCGCTCTCCGATCCATTCGCTACCGAGGTCGTTGCGGTGCCCACCGCAGGCATCCGCGATTGGCTCCAGCAGCAGCTTGCGCTTCGCCTCGGCGCATCTGGCCTCGGCAATGGCATCTCCGCCAACATCGACATGCCGTTTCCCGGCGGCTTCATCGGCCGAGCTCTCGGTCAGGCACCAACATCCACCAATCCTTGGGATATCGATCACCTCACATGGTCAGTGCTGCAGGTGCTGCAATCTCCCTCATCGCACGTGCCCGACTTTCTCGCACAAAACCCACACGACGCTGCAAGCACCCGGGGTCGTTACTCAACTGCGCGCCGCATCGCCGATCTGTTCGATGGGTACGAGAACAATCGGCCCGAGATGTTGCAGCAATGGGCCATTGGGCGCGACGGCGACGGCACGTTCGACGAGAACACCGCAGTTGTTCCCCTCGCCGCCGACCAGTTGTGGCAACCTGCGTTGTGGCGCGAGGTGCAGTCACTGATTGTTCAGCCCAGTCGGGCTGAGCAGCTGCCGCAGTTGTTAGCAGATCTCTCTCGGGGAGAAATCGAGCCGCTGCTCCCCCAGCGGGTCAGCGTCTTTGGTATCAGCGCAGTGTCACCTGGTCAGCTCAGCGTGATCAACGCGTTGGCTGCGGTGCGCGAGGTGCATCTGTTCTTGCTTCACCCGTCGGTGGTTGCTTGGCAGCAATGTCGTCAACAACTCGCTGGTCGGCTCACGCTGCGCAGCGCGTGCGATGCAACCGCCAACGTGAGCCATCGCCTCACCCGATCATGGGCGCGGCCATCCATGGAGGCAGCAGCACTGTTGCGCGGCCTCAGCGCCCAGCAGTTCGAGTACCCCCATCCGTTGCTTCGCGCTCCCGACGCTGCGCCCCCAGCGCCGCGGTCGCTGCTGCATCAGTTGCAGGCCGATATTGCAGCCGATCACGACCCATCGGGCACGCACCCATTCACTGCCGACAACAGCGTGCAGGTTCACGCTTGCCACGGCGCCACCCGTCAACTCGAGGTGCTGCGCGATGCGTTGGGGCATCTCTTCGCCGCTGACCCAACGCTTACCCCACACGACGTCATCGTGGTCTGCCCCGACCTACCCCGCTTCGCCCCGTTGGCTGCATCAGTGTTTGCCCGCGGCTCGTTGCCGGTGCCGGTCTACGTCAGCGACCTTTCCCTTGGCGCCACCAACCCCGTTGCGGTTGCACTCACCACCGTGATCCACCTTGTGGCAGGTCGCTGCACCGCCGCCGAACTCCTCGGCCTGTGCGCTCTGGCCCCAATTCAGCAATGCCTCGGCCTCTCGGAAGACGACATTTCCACGATCGACCGATGGATCAGCGATCTCAACACAACATGGGGCCTCGACACAGAGCATCGCAGAGTTTGGCTTTCCGACGATTTCGCAGAAGGCACATGGGCGGCGTCCATCGACCGACTGCTGATGGGCGCCGCGATGGCTACTCCATCACCGCGGGTCGGGCCCGATGGCATTGTGCCGTTCGACGACGTTCCTACCGGCGGGCTGCGCACCGCTGGCCTGCTCGCCGAGCTCGTCGCTCGCCTGCGCGTCGCTCGCACTACCACGCTGGGCGATCACCCCATTGATTACTGGGTCGATGCACTGACCAACATTGCTCGCTCGCTATTCGCTACTGCACCCAACGACGCGTGGCAGTTAGCTCAGGTCATCAGCTCGATCGAAGATCTCCGCACCAACTCGAAACTCGCCGGGGCCGCAAACGAAGTTCCGTTAGCGCTCAACGACATTCGCGCATTGCTCACCGACATCAATTCGGCGCCACGCGGGCGCCTCACCTTGCGCTCGGGTGCCGTCACCATCACCGGCATGGTTCCAGTGCGCAACCTCGCGGCCCGCGTCATCTGCATCCTTGGCCTCGACGAAAGCAGCCTGCGTTCTTCTGGCTCCGATGGCGACGACCTGCTTGGCGCCCGACCATGCGTGGGCGAACGCGACCCCCGGGTCGAAGGTCGACATCTGCTCCTCGACGCGCTCATGGCGGCCGGCGAGCAGTTCATCATCACGTGCGACGGCAGCGACATCACCACCAACCGAAAGCTTCCGCTGCCCGTTCAGCTCATCGAGTTCAAAGACACGGTGGCTGCCACCCTCGATCCTCAAGCGCTCAGTGGCATCTCCATCGACACTGCTGCAGAACAACTCATTCTCACCAGGCACCCGCGTCAGGCGTACGACGAGTCCAACTTCACCGTCGGAAAGCTGCCGGCTGCGGCCCAACCCGGCCAGCCATTCAGCTTCGACAATGGCATGCTCGACGCTGCCATCGTGCGCCGCGAGCCCGCCACAACGTTGACCTCAGGCACCGCTACGCCGCTACCGCCGATAGTTCCTGACACCGTGCGCCTCGCCGATCTCGCCCAATCGTGTACTCGGCCGTCACGCACGTATCTCATCGATCGGCTCGACGTGCGCATGCCCGGCCAACCCGACGAGATCGCCACCGAGATACCACTCGACATCTCGCCGCTCGACTCCTCTCAAATCGGCACCGACCTGTTGGCACAGCACCGGCGAGCATCATCGCCCGAGCAGCGCGAGCAGTGGCGCATTGCTCAACAGCTCAGCGGCGCGCTGCCCCCGCGCGAGCTGTCGCAATCTGCCCTCAACGCCGTCGAGTCCGAGGTCACCAAACTCATTCAGTCGCACGCCGAACTCGCCGAACTGATCACCCACTCAGAGAGCGCGCTCATCGACCTCAGGCTCACATCCACGGGCGCCGAGCCGGTTTCGGCGCAGCTCGTCGACACGCTCACCGGCCTCGCCGGGCACACCTTGGTGAGGGTGCATTACAACCGGCCCAACCCGCGCTACCAGCTCACCGCTGCACTACATCTTGCAGCCGCAGTGGTGGCATACCCCGAGCACCCATGGAAGGCGGTCGTGGCCACCCGCGGCGATAGCAGCACGAAGCCCAAGCCCGAGTGGCTCACTCCACCTGCTGGGCCGCTGCGCGTGGCTGCGGCCCAGCATCTGCTCGATGTCGCCCTGACCCTACGACTGCAAGCATTGTGCGAACCTTTGCCGCTGTTCGAGCACACGTCCGCAGACCTCTACGCAACGGGGTGCATCGACGAGACCAAGCTCGACAAAGACTTCAGGGACACCTACGCCAAGTTTCTCTGGGAAGACGCCGACCCAGATCAGCTGCTCCCTGCAGCCGCCCCGTTGGCACGTGTTCTGTGGGACGCCTACCACTCATTCCTGACAGAGCCCGCATCATGAGCAGTAGCTCCGCAGTCGCGCCATCGGGCATGCCATTCAACCTGAACCAGCCGCTGCCCACTGGGCGCGCATCGCTCGAAGCCAGCGCCGGCACTGGCAAGACCTATGCGCTCACTGCGCTCATCGTGCGCTACATCGCCGAACGCGGCATCACCGCCGATCAGTTGCTGGTGGTCACGTTCACCCGTGCCGCTGTCACCGAGCTACGCGATCGCACGCGGTCCATGCTCGGCATAGCAGCGCAAGCGTTGCTTCCCAATGCCAATCTCGCCGACACACCTCAATGGCTCATCGACGTCGTGCAGGCTGCCACAAGTGCGGGCCATGCCGAGCAGCAGCGACGACACCTCCTCGAGGCGATTGCCCGTTTCGACGAGCTCACCATCACCACCATCCACGGCTTTTGCCAACAGGCTCTGGGGCAACTCGGCCTGCGCGCGGGCAACAACCCCGATGCCGAACTCGTCGACAACTCTGCAGACATCGTCGCCGAGGTCTGCAGGGACCTGCTCATCAGCCAATTGGCCGACAATCCCGCATTGCTCTCCAACAACAGCTCCAACAACGCCACAACACCGAAGCAGGTCGAGACCAGCTTGATCGATGCCGTTTCGATGGTTATCGGCAACCCGGGCGCACGCTTGGTGCCAACTGCCGACACCGCCCTGGTCGAAGATGACATCACCGAAGCGCTCGCGATGCGGTGGAGCGATCTCGTGCTGCACGCCTGCGCCGAGGTCAAGTCTCGACAACAAGCCCGTGGCGAAATCGGATACGACTCGCTCATCACCGATCTCCACGATGCACTCCTCGACCCTGTGCACGGAGCCGCCGTGGCCGAGCAGCTCTCGGCGCGATTCTCGGTGGTACTTATCGACGAATTCCAAGACACCGACCGGGTGCAGTGGCAGGTCTTCCAGACTGCGTTCGCCAGCAAAGCCCTCATCACCGTAGGAGACCCAAAACAAGCGATCTATCGGTTCCGTGGAGCCGATGTCCACGCCTATCTCAATGCCGTCGATCAGGCAAACGTGTTCAGCTTGGCCACCAACCACCGCTCCGACAAACAGTTACTCCACGGCATCGAGCATCTCCTCACAGAGGCCACACTCGGCGATTCGCGAATCAAGTTCATGCCAGTGCAGCCCTGCGATACCGCTCCGTTCAACGCGTTAGGCAGCGAAGCCGCTGTGCAACTGCATGCCGTACTTCCTCACGACAGCTTGCTCTCAAAAAACGGCAAACAACTCGCTATGCCCAAGGTGCGAGCAGTCGTGCTCGGCCACCTCGTGCGGCGCATCATCCATCTCCTCGAGCACGACACAATCACCGCTGCGGGCAGTACCGAACCCAAGCCAGTGCGCCCCGGCGACATCGCTGTGTTGGTCAGCGCGCACAGTAACGCCGAGCACGTTGCCGCTGCACTTCGCCAGGCCGGCATCCCTGCAGTGCGCACTCGCACGGGCTCGGTACTGAAAACGCCAGCGGTCATGCAGTGGCGCCTGTTGCTCACGGCGTTGGCAAATCCGTCTCACGCGCCAGCAGTTCGCGGCGCTTCGCTGGGCTGGTTCTTGGCCGCCAACCCAGCCGCATTCTGTGGCGCCGATGCCGACGCCACGCTCGCCGCAATGCAAGAGCGCGTCGCGAATATGGCTCAGCGCTTACACCGCGTCGGGCTGGCCTCGATGTACGACGAAGAAAAGGCTCGGCCCGAACTGCTGCCCTCAATTCTGCGTCTCGAGCAAGGCGAGCGGCACCTCACCGACCTCGACCACATCGCCGAACTCTTAGCCAACGCATTGCCCGCTGGGGCCGAAGCAGGTCAGGTACTGCGCGTGCTCGACGAAATGGTTACGTCAACCGACGAACGCAGCGAGTCCACCATGCGCCGCATCGACTCCGATGCATTGGCGGTGCAGATCACCACAATCCATTCGGCCAAAGGCCTTGAGTACCCCATTGTGTTGTTGCCGTTCGGGTTCAAGGAGCCAAACTCGCTGAAAAAGCCATACTCGTATACGAGCCCCGACGGCGCGCGCACCATCGACCTCGCGTCCTCGGTTGCGTGGGACCAAGGGTTACTCGACCCCAACGATGCCGCCAGTACGAGCGACCAAGCAGCGCGCAGCGGACGGGCCAAACTCGACAACGAGGGCGACGATCTGCGCTTGCTCTACGTGGCGCTCACCCGGGCGCAGCACCGCCTCGAGGTGTGGTGGGCTTCCACCCGGCTAGCGAACAAGTCTGCGCTCGCACGCATCCTGCTCGACCGCGATGCCAATGGTCCGGTGCTTAACTCAATCAACCCTCGGGTCAAGGTCGGCAAATCGATCAAAGAAACTGCTCCGGCCTACCAGGCCACCACGATGCAGGGCGTTCTCGACCAGTTGCGCGTGCTCGCGACCTCCAGCGGCGGGGCCATCAACCTAACCGAGGTACCCGATCATGTGTCCGCCGGTCGTTGGGCCGGCGGCGACGCCAAGTCATCGATTGTCCTCGCCACCGCGTCCACCGGTGGCCGCGGCTCCCTCGCGAACTCCAACTGGAAGCGCTGGTCGTTCACTCGCCTCGGCAACACCATCGACACCGTTGCCCACGGTGGCGCCGATCATGCCGCCTTCGCTCCCATTCGTGGTGGCGCCGACGAGCCAACATCTGCCGCCGACGGGGTCATCGCCGACACAGGGTCACGCGCGGCGCCTCGCTCGCCTCAATCGGGCGCCATTGTCGCTCACCTCGCTCACGCCGTAGCCGGCGCTTCGTTCGGCACATTCGTACACACGGTGCTCGAAGAACTCGATTTCACTTCAGGCAAACTCGACACCGACGTGCTGGCGCTTGTCACCCACCACGCCCAGCGCGATGGCCTCAGCATCGATACCGAGCAGGTGGCTGCAGGCCTAATCGCTGCGCTGCACACACCGCTTGGTCCGCTGTTTAATCAGCTCACACTCCGCGACTTCTCCCCCAAGAACCGCCTCAGCGAACTGAACTTCGACTTCCCAATCACCGGCGGCACCACTGCGGCGGCACACACCATGCCAACTCGTGCGATCGCCGACATTCTGTTGCGCACGTTGCCGCTCACCGACCCGGTGCGCCCCTACGCCGAACTGCTCGCGGCCGAGACCAACGGCATCGAGATCTCCGGATGGATGAATGGCTCTATCGATGCCGTTTTCCGTGTGCCACACAACGGCGCCCACAAGTACCTCGTGGTCGACTACAAGACCAACCGCCTGCACGTGCCTGGCGCCTCAGATCCCGTAGCTGCATACGCCCCGCAGCAACTGGTGCCATCAATGCAAGAACATCGGTACCCACTGCAGGCACTGCTCTACACCGTGGCGCTACATCGCTACCTGCGTTGGCGGCTTGGTTCCTCATACGACCCCGATCAACATCTCGGTGGTGTTGGTTACCTGTTTGTTCGCGGCATGGTCGGCCCACTCACGCCGCAAGTCAACGATGTATGCCATGGCGTGTTCTCATGGCGGCCACCAACCGAGGCGGTCCTCGCACTCGACAATCTGTTCGCCACCGGAAGTGCATCATGACGTCTGCAATCGCCCACCCGCTCGCGCCAACGCTTGCTCCCTCGCTCGCGTCGCTCCAGCCATGGGTCGATGCCGGCGTGTTTGGCGTCGCTGAGCTGCACGCCACCGAGGTCATCACCCGATCCGACCCACAGGCGTCGCCGCTCTTGCATCTCGGCGCGGCGTTGGCATTGTGGGCTCCGCTTCACGGCCATGTGTGTATCGACCTCGGCCAAGCGTCGCTGATGACTCGTGCCGAGATCGCGAACACCGACGACACCGACGACAGCCACGGTCCTGACGCCGAAACAACTGCGACGTC